>CAZKGS010000210.1:0-4515 GCA_964552105.1 uncultured Syntrophaceae bacterium | reverse complement strand
TGGCACTCACCCAGTCATTCTGTACCGAGAGCAGAGTATCACGGGCGGTTGCCGGGATGGTTGCAGTAAACCCGATCGCGTTCCAGCCGGAATACAGATCCTTGGTCGGCGGCAGTTCCTGTCCCATGTCTTTTAAGGTGAGAGGTACGGTCGTCTCTTCTGCATTCCAGAGCCAGTACCCATCAAGCGGAATTATAAGATCGTCTGCGGCCATCTGGACCCAGGAGGCTGTCTCGCCATTGTATACCCACATGGAGTGGGCCTGGGGATTAACGTACTGGTCAAGCCATAGGGGAGTATTGTACCCATCTTCAAGTGTTTTTGGAACTGATATGAAGTTCCAGCCGGGGTATAGGGAGAGATCATAATCTTCCTGGGAACTATTATTTCCAATGGCATACACCTTGCCATCTTTACTTCCTACATAAACAACACCATTGGACACAAGCGGACTAGACACTACTCCACCTCCAGTCAAAAATTCCCATTGTTTTGCTCCTGTAGTAGTATTTAAAGAATAGACCTTATTGTTATTATTTCCAATATACACTATCCCCCCAGATACAGCAGGGCTTGACCAGATTTGATCATCTGTCACGAATTCCCAAGTCTTTGCACCAGTATCTATATTTAGTGCATGCACCTTATGATCCCAACCTCCCACATACACAACCCCATCTGATATGGCAGGGCTTGAATATACCTCATCACCTGTCAGGAATTCCCAAATTTTTACACCGGTATATGCATTGAGTGCATATACTTTACTGTCAAAACTACCCATGAATACAACACCATTTGATATGACTGGACTGGATCTTACAATACTACCTACCTCAAACTCCCAAATCTTTGCACCAGTATCAGCATTGAGGGCATAGACCTTATTACTATTACTTCCCGCATACACAACCCCATTTGATACGGCAGGACTGGAACCTACCCAATCTCCTGCATCGAACTCCCAAATCTTTGCACCAGTATCAGCATTGAGTGCATAAATATTGTTATCAAAACTACCCACATATACCATATCATCTAATACTGTGGGGCTGGATTCTATCTGCCCATCTGTCTCAAACTCCCAAATCTTTGCACCAGTATCAGCATTGAGGGCATATACTTTACGATCCCAACTTCCAACATATACCACATTTTCAATTACCGCAGGGGTGGACCAAACCTGATCATCTGTTTCAAATTCCCAAATCTTTGCACCAGTATCGGCATTGAGGGCATATACCTTGTGATCCCAACTTCCAACATATATCATACCTTCTGATATTACTGGACTGGAATAAATAGAATCTTCAGTCTGAAATTCCCAAAGTGTTTCATTTAATAGTCGAACCCCTCCATCATCATATTCCCCAGTATTGTTTAAGTTTCCACGAAATTTCCAACCAGGTGCAGGTTCTGAAGGAGTAGGATCAGATACCGTTATTGTTTTTATTGTATAATCAGTATCACCAACGGCATTTTCTACGGTCAGATTAACAAAATATACTCCTTCATTCAGATACTCATGATAAGGGTTGTTACCATAACCTGCATTTCCATCTCCAAAATCCCAATTCCATACTATTGGTGATCCTGCAGATGTGTCTTCAAACTGAACAAATAAGGGAGCATTGCCTGTTAAGGGCGAATAGGAAAAATCTGCATAAAGCTCTGGAGAAAGTTCCTGCATATAGATATCCCAGTTACCATTTCTGTTGTCTTCCCATACCACTTGGTTACCTGAAAAGGATGAGGCATCCTGCCATCCCTCATGAATACAACTTGGTCTTTCAATACCCCTTATCAGGTCGTACCGGTAAATATCCCCATCCCCATTTCTCCAGTCAGTCCATACGATCCGGTTATTGCAAATGGCAGGTACTGCCTGATCATGTTCTTCTGTGCAGATGGGGGACTCAATACCTGTTGTCAGGTTATACATGTAAATGTCCCAGTTATCTGCTCTCCAATCCATCCAGAGAACACGGTCGTTTGAAATTACCGGATCAAACTGGTAATGTTCCTCAGTGCAAATCGAGGACTCTATACCAGTCACCAGATCATAAAGATAAATATCTGCATTACCATTTCTCCAGTCTTCCCATACAATTCGATTGCCAGATATGTATGGACGGGTCTGATTATTCTCTTCTGTGCAAATTGGTAATTCAATACCAGTTGTCAGGTTATACAGATAGATATCACCGAGACCATTTCTCCTATCATCCCATACCACACGATCATATTGAACAAAAGGACTCCACTGGTCATGTTCTTCGGTGCATACAGGCATCTCAACTCCTGTAATCAAGTCATACAAATAGATATCCCAGTTGCCATTTCTCCAATCATCCCATACAACCTGGTTCTCAGAGATAACAGGAACTAACTGACTATGGATCTCTGTACATACTGCCATTTCAAGATCAAAAGTAACATTATGAAGATAGATATCTGCATTGCCATTTCGTTCATCTGTCCAGACAACCTTATCACCTGATATTGAAGGATAACGCTGATCGGCACCTTCAGTACATATTGGAATATCTATTCCACCAGTCAGTGAAGTCGTGAAAATTGATATGTTTTTATTTTTTTCAGATAGAGAAGAATATAATTCTCCTGATATGGAAGGGTTCTGAATAAAAGCAGGAGTATCAGATAATATTCCTGTCATCGCCTCTGAAGGGATATCCAACTTAATGAGATCAGACTCAATATCTGTATCAATTCCCACAATACCCGCAAATTCACCTCTAGGAAGGGAAAGGGAAGGTTTTTCCAAATCAGTTAATCCCGGATATAGTGAATCATTCTGAAACATCTCCTCACTAGTATCAACAGAAATAAGTGAACAAGATTCATCTGCGCTGACGACGGTAGTTAGGAGGATTAAAAGAAGCAGGATGAGCCCCCAAGAAACCAAATGAACATCAAGCGCTGAAAAAAAGAGACACTTTTCAAGAGATTGATGATTTTTCAATCTTTTAAGAAATTTTTCTGTTTTGCGTTGATCTTTGATAGAACATTTTTCCTCTCTTCTTATATCCTGATTAGCCATTATGACTCCCCATTACCTAATTTAAACTACCTTGTCAATTTTCACATGCCATCATGAAGATAGATATGGTCTATTGCCTATAGGGAAGGAAAAGAGTTGTGATTTGTGTTTAACCAGTGGGAAAAAACGTTTTAGATTCAAATTTTAAAAAAGTAGGAGAGAATACCATTTGATTAACCAGAGAGCGAACTTAAAACCCCTTCATTATCCACATACAAATAGTAATCATATCCGGGATACATATTTCACGTATCAGCAAACTCACCTAACCCTCCATTGACAATAGCAGTATCATAGGTCTGATCAAGACCCATCAAACCCGATGGCACTTACCCAGTCCTCTGCAACCGATACAAGAGTAGTATTGGCAGTTGCCGGCTCGGTTGCGGAGAAACCAATGGCATTCCAGCCGAAATATAGATCCTTGGCCGGCGGCAGTTCCTGTCCCATGTCTTTTAAGGTGAGAGGTACGGTCGTCTCTTCTGCATTCCAATGCTATAGCCATTAAGCGGGATAATTCGATTTTTCTGCAACTATTTGGAGATTAATTCTAATTTGGTCAATTTATCGTGACCAATTTTTCACTGTTTTGAATTTGATCGTTTTCGGACCGCCTCCGAATGTATAGGCAAAATATTTGTTTATATTATTAGTGCACATTGTAACATTAAGCACAATTTGGCATTTATACACAGTCATAAATACCATACGAATCAATGAAAATACATGGTCCTCAATAAATCCACCAGCAACCAGATCAAACGTATTCCCATTAAGGAATCAACCTGGAGAGACTTGCATGATCTGAAAGGGGCAGGAGAGAGTTACGACGAACTGCTTTCGGATATGATCAGGCGTGAATGTGACTACAGGGAATGGAAAATGATAACAGATATTGACGAAAATTGCGAGTTCATTGAGTTTGATCCCGAAGTAATCATGAAGGAAGACTGATCAATACATGCGAGGAGGAAATGAAGTCTTTGATATTGTTATTGAGAGAAAAGCACAGGATTTTCTAAAAAAACTGCCGGTAAAGTCCAGACATATTGTAGTCAATAAAATTCTTGAACTAAAAGAAGATCCCTATCCCGGGGGAAACAAAGAGAGACTCTCATATCCCCACCCACCTGCAGTCTACCGTCTTCACGTGGGCAGATCTTATACCGTCTTTTACCTGATAGAAAATGAAAATAATCTGGTAAAGATCGAGAAGATCATGACCATAGAGAGGTCCCACAAAGAATATTCCAAGCGGTGATACACTCATAATTGTGTTTTCACCAATTTTAGGACATTCTCGGGAGATGGTAAGATGGGATGAGAATCTTTAGTTTCGTTTCGCCTTACCTGGTTCAGGCATCCCTGATGAGAGAGATTATCCGGATAGCGGGCTTAAAATTCCTTCATTATTCATATACAGCCAGTATCCATGACCCGGATTCATTGCCCTC
>CAZKGS010000209.1:0-4540 GCA_964552105.1 uncultured Syntrophaceae bacterium | reverse complement strand
CCCTTATTTTTATCACTATTCTTGATTACTTTCCTGATTTGCATCTCTTCTGCCTCGTCAAGGGTCAGAAATCTCCCCGAATCCGCGAGACCATCCCCTTCAATTCCCCCTTTTGTACCTTCATTTTTAACATCTTCTATAAGATCCGGGAAATTTCCCCTTTCGAGGGTACGTCCCTGGGCCACCACAGCAGCCCTGACCAGCAGATTCTCCAATTCTCTGATATTACCGGGCCAATGGTATTTGAAAAAGGTATCCATCACATCATCAGATACCCCGACAATCCTCTTGTGAAGATCCCGGTTGATTTTCTTAAGGAGATACTCAACAAGGGGGGAAACATCCTCTCTTCTCTCCCGTAGCGGAGGAATCCTGATTAGTACAATGTTAAGACGATAATAAAGATCATCTCTGAATTTTCCTTCCTTTACCAGGGCTTTCAGATCCCTGTTGGTCGCAGCAATGATCCGTGCATTCACCTTTACCCTGTCTTTGCCGCCAACCCTTTCAAACTCCATCTCCTGTAATACTCTCAGGAGCTTAGCCTGCAGATTTATTGACATTTCGCTGATCTCATCCAAAAATACTGTACCATAACGGGCAAGTTCGAACTTCCCCGATTTCCTGGTGAATGCCCCGGTAAAGGAGCCCTTCTCATGGCCGAACAGCTCCGATTCAAGTAGTGTATCCACAATGGCAGAACAGTTAACCGCTATATAGGGTTCATTCATTGACGTATTGTGGTGAATGACCTTGGCGATCAATTCCTTGCCTGTACCACTCTCGCCTTGAATAAGAACCGTTGTTTTATTCTGGGAAACGACACCGATGGTCTTAAATATCTCCCCCATCTCCTTGCCGTTGCCGATAATATCTCCCACTTTGAAATTCCGTGAAGGTTCAGTTTCCGCGATAAAACCACTCATCTTCCTTTCCATGTCCAGAACATTTACGGCCTTTTTGATGGTCATATCGAGTTCATCCACATTAATCGGCTTGTGAATATAATCAAACGCACCCTTTTTCATGGCACTAATCGCCGTGTCCATGTCATGATGAGCGGTAATCATAATCACCTTGAAATTATCAACCTCTTTTTGCAAATCCTCCAGAACCGTAAAACCGTCAATATCGGGAAGCCTGATGTCGAGAATGACAACATCCGGTAAGATTTCAACAAACTTATTTAAACCGTCTGTGCCGGTTGTAGCCGTATGCACGTCATATCCTTCCTCGGTCAGATAGAGATCAAGGGTTTCGCAGATAGAGATGTCATCATCAATTACGAGAATCTTTGGCATGTTATTGTTCCTCAATACAGTGAATAGTGATGGACTTGTAAATAGTGGTCAGTGGTCAGTATTATTAATGACTGCGTTCACTGTTCACTTGTTCTTGCTCTATCGGTAAGGTTACCATAACCTTGGTTCCCTCTCCTTTTTTACTTAAGATTTTTAAGGTACCCTGGTGCAGGTCGACGATTTTTTTGACCTGCGTGAGTCCCAGACCTGTGCCATACTTCTTCATAGTAAAGAATGGGTTCCACAGATGTAGCATGTCTTCTTTACCGATACCGCACCCATCATCTTCAATCTCGACCAATACCACAGATTTACCGCCATCTTCAATCAGCTTCGTTGATATGAAAAGCCTCCCCTTAGCCTCCATGGCATCAATGGCATTCTGATAGATATTTATAAATGACTGCTCCAGCATCGCCGGATCAACCCTAATGGGGGGAATGTTTTTTTCAAATCCTCTCATAATATGGATTCCCTTGTCTGATATAGGTTTTTCAACCATCGCCAAGGCATGTTCGAGAATTCTTTTTATATCTGAAGGCTTCTTTTGGGGGTCCGACGGTTTCGCAAAAACAAGAATATCATTGACGAGTTTTTCGAGGTGATCGACTTCTCTCTGGGCAATCCTGAATCTCTTCGAATCGTTTCCTGATGGCTGCATGCGCTTTTCCAGGATCTGGAGACTCATCTTTATGGAAGACAGCGGATTTCTCACTTCATGCGCAATACCGGCAGCTAACTGACCGACTGCCGCAAGCTTCTGGCTCTCATAAAACTTTCTCTCCAGATTCTTAAACTCTGTAATATCGCGCTGTACATAAACATACCTGTCAGTCCCCTTCACGGGACATGGTGTTATGAGTAAAGCCATCTTTGAACCATCTCTTGCAGTTACCTCAACCTCATAAGGCGTATAAATGCCTCTTTTTACATCCTCCCATTTGGCCAGAGTAATGTCTCTGATTTCAGGGGCAACAAAATCTGCGATGTGTTTACCCTTGACCTGCCGTGAGACAAAACCATCTCCTCTCTTCATATCCCGGCTTATATAATTGATGATCCCTTCGCCACTGATTTCAAATAACTTATCGGGTGAGCTGTCCAGGATAGACCGGAGATGATTGTAAAGGTTTTCAATCCTGTCTCTGAGATTAATATTCTCCGTCAATTCATTCTGTAGAGTCTCGGCATATTCCGCCAGGCTGATCTCCATCTCTTTCTCCTTTGACACATCCTGAAGTGTCTCAATGGCCGCAGCAATTTCTCCTCTTTCATCATAAATGGGAGCCGCTAAAAAATAGAGATGCCTTTTCTTTCCTCCCAGGTTTTTAAAAATATCTCTCGCCTCATAAGCACCTTCCACATTTTCCGATTTTCTCACCTCCTTGAAACCGTAATACCTCTCAAGTCCCTCAATATCATGGTCAACAATAAAGTCAGCAATAAGAGGCCTTTTCTGGCTATAGAAAGGAATATACTGTTTGTCTGTGCCGATCATGTCTCTGGCATCAAAACCTGTGAGTTCCTCACATGCCTTGTTCCAGAGAATGACCTTATGTTCTCTGTTCACCACAAAGGTGGGTATGGGAGATCCTTCGATAATTCCTTCGATGGTTTTATGTTCCCTGATAAGTTTTTCCTGCCAGTCCTCCTTTTCCCTGAGATGCTTCAGTTCTTCTCTGACACGTAAGTGTCTTCTCCCCGAATAAACAATAAATGTACTCCCTATAATGACAGCAGCAATCAACCCAAAAGCTATAATCATGATATTGAAAAAAGTTTCGCGCAAAAGCGAAATCGCAACATAGCGGGGAACATTGATGGCTATCGCCCACTTCCATGAACCCAGGTGAATCGGTACATAGGCTACGATGTTCTTTTCAACCCTTCCACCTTCTTCACGCAACATATACTCGCCATATCCCTCTTGCCCTTTCAGCAGCGTACTTTTCAGAGACATTCCCCCTTCAGTTTTTGCACCTTCGAGTATCCCTGCATCTTTACCTGTAAACTCTGCATCGGGGTGGACAACTATTACACCATTATCGTCAACTATCCATGCAGAACAAGACATTCCACACCTAACCCGCTTGATATATCGATCAATAATAGTGGAAAAAGAAAGGGCGGCTAAAACCACACCGGAGAATTCATTTTTTGAATCATATTTAGGAACAGCGACAATAATCGATTTAAATCTGCTTTCTACATCCTCATATTTTTCTCCACCAACCAGTAACAGATCGCTTATGTATGGTTTCCCCGTTTTACTTACCTCCTGAAAATAGCGGCGAAATCCAAAATTCTTACCTGTTATCCCCTTGAGAAAAGAGGACGGATAGCTTGTTATAACTACGCCACTTTTATCCTCTACAGCTATAAACTCAACCTTTCCCTCCAGATCATCATAAATTACCTTCATGCTCTGTACTGTAGTTTCAGGCATGGTTCCCCTGACACATGGAAGCCTGGATAAAATTATCATACTCTTCTCGACACCAATAAGGAAATCTTCTATTCCGGCAGCTGTCCCCCTGACAATAGCTATCTGTTGCTTACTGAACTGCTCCACCATATCTCGTTCTCTTGTATTTTTTATGGATAGAGCTATCAAAAGGATTAATATGATAACGGCTAACGTCGCAAGCCAAATGGAAATCACCTTATAGGTTTTAAAAAATCTCTTTTCATCGTCAAAACCGGTTTTATCCATATTCATCATTTTTCTCATGAAACGGACAACCTCTTCACGTTTGAGAAAAGGGTGTCAATTATTCTTCATCTTTTCTTTTTTTGTCTTTATATTCTTTAACACCGATAAACACGTAGACAAACACAGCAGCGCCTAAAGAAATGAGAAGGTTGATTAATCCGCTTTGAATTCCTATAACATAATCACAAACAAGCCAAACAACAAGATAGGTAGCAACAGTTAATATTTCCTGCATCATTAAACCTCTCGAAAGATTTGATTTCTTTAATGTTTACAAAGGCTCAACCTTAAACCCGCTAAACATTTTGATATTACAGACCTTGCTCACAAATTTCAATAAAAATATATAAATCCAAGGCAAATCGCTTTTAAGCCAGATTTTGCAGTAGTCATCTACGGTACAGCTGAGCGTTCACATCATATTCCCTGTTCAGGCGTATCGGGATTAATACAGGCGTTCCGGTTTTCATGTTTTACTTTTCGTTAAATTAATGGTGCAGATTTAACAAAATGTTAAACGGAATTA
>CAZKGS010000208.1:0-4544 GCA_964552105.1 uncultured Syntrophaceae bacterium | reverse complement strand
CATCCATGAGAAGACCGCCGGATTGATATTTATAGAAAAGTTCAAGCTTCCATAGATCTATAGTAGTACATTCTCGTAACCCCCAGTTCCTCGGAAGTTCTCCGTTGGGTAATTCTTTTGGCAAAACAAGATATGAAAATAGATCGAGAGAGCAACCCTGAGGATTTTCAAGGTGTCTGGCGAAACCGCCGAATACACGATCAATAATTCTATTTTCCGGTCGGAAATAAGTCATTACACAATCCATCTTTGCCGATGGTAACCTGTAAACACCATTCACGTAATGGATTATTTGTTTTAATACCATGAACCCTGTCAGCTTACTTTCCATTGGTTTTGCAGCAAAATGATGAATCATCCAGGCCCGCTCATAAGCCCTTACCATTGCAATATGACCGTATATTTCCCCATCTTTTTCATATGTAAAGTGACGGGCTATCTCGGGATTTTCCTGATAAATTTTACGATAGGTTTCTTTGAAATCGCTCCGGAAAGAATGGATAAAATTATATTTTTTGGGATATATAAAACCCGTTTCGAAGAAAAATTTCCAGAGGGCATCCATATCGACCTTACTGGATATATTATTGTAATGATCCGTCATTTGGTCAAGAATCTGGGTCAACTTCGTGAATTCTCTTATGTCCATGTCAAGAATTGCCAGTCCACATCGGAATTTATTATCTTCCGCCTCCCTGCTGTAAATAACCTGGACCTTGCATTTCATTTCAAATGCGCCGGCATATTTAATTTTAAGCTCGGGGATTATCATGCCAGGCATCAGGACGCCTTCTTTGATATTCTCGTAAACTGAAAATCCTGAATTGGAAATATCGTAAATCTCCCTCTTAATCTTTCTCTCAAAGAAAGGATGATTAAAAGTGATAGTTGGTGGAGGAACCAGCCGATGTCGGGGACTTCGGATCTTCGATTTTTTGAATCGTGTAATACTATCCTCTAAAGGGGCCAATACAATTTCCCTTCCCATAATATCATTCATTTGACGGATGCACCGGCAGGAACCTGAAAAGAGAATATGCTTGTCCTTTCTCAAATGGACGATAGTTGGCACTTCAACATTGAACCAGATAAAGGGGGTTGATGATTCGGGCAGGATTCGAACGCAAAAGGCGAAAGGGCTGAAATCTGCCAGGGTTCCATTTACCAGAACCCCGTTCTGAATTATGTCGGCCTGGATATCCTGACAGATGTAACGCGTGGCTTTCCGCTGGCATATGTCATAACCTGAATCCGGGAGTTGGATGGTAAGGCCGGTCGGGTTCATCCTTTTTATTCTGCCAGGTACAAGGATGATGGACTGGCCGTCTGCGATGATTAATTGTTGAAATCTATAATTTTCCAGATTTAGTTTAGCGGCATTTCCTTCTATCCATCGACATGTTACCTCATCATCTGTACATGGCTCCGGGCAAGCCTTTAGAAGAATTCCCTCTTCGTATTTTGGATGACTGAAATGGACAAAAAAATATCCCTCGGTGAAGTGAATGTAGTTGAGGGTATTAATTAATCGTTTTTGATCTACGGGCTTTGCGCATTCAAGTTTATTAATCAGATCCTGATGTCTGAACAGCCATGGCGGCACAAAAGGTTCTTCCTTCGAAATCGTGTTTAATTCTTGAGTGCCAAGAGCTCGAAGTTTCATTTTTTTTATTGTGTCCATTTTGCCATACGTTTTTACCGTTGTAAAAAAGTAGCTTCCCGAAGGCGTAACATCATGTTTTTATAAATTTTCCCTAAACAGAGAAGATATGCAATATATAAACCAAAATATTCTAATTGTTTTGAAATGATAGTATTATGCCGCAAAATCATCCGTTTTTAATGTTGTATAAGTTGATCCCTGCGTAAACTCATAATAATTTGAGGATGGTACAATATATTGTATATCTATTCCAAACCGCTACTACATATAGACATAAAATTCTTTAAAATACAAGTAAATTTTCGCCTGACAAAGGAGGATATAAATTGAAGCAATTGTTTTGGATAACCGATTATTCCACAAGCTCATTCGCACGGGATGAGTCTGGAAAAAATTGCTCGGGCTTGTGTTCAGGCATACCCCACGAAACCAGCATGTGCAGGTTATTGTTGTGAGAGTCGAAGGATCCGGGGATTCAACTTTTGGCTTGAATTGTAAAAAGCTCCTCTATCATCATGATGGAGGAGCTTTTTAGTATTTCTGGAGCATAATGAGCACTATCTGCACAGCAAAATGAAAAGTTAGTACATTATGGAATTCATAAAATATGTCGAGCTTACCTGGTAGTTACCTGTAACTCAGGGACTAGAGCCCCTTACGCGGCTGCACCTATGTAAGATTAATAAAAGAATCTTATCAACGAGTATCAGGAATTTACACTTTCTTTCAGTTTCCGGGAGCATTTAAATGTGACCACTTTACGGCTCGCCAACATTAACTCATCTCCCGTTTGTGGATTCCGCCCTTTTCGAGGATTTTTCTGTTTGACTGACCATTTTCCGAATCCTGAGATGAGAGTGTCATTTCCATTTGCCAACTCTTTTTTCATTAGCTCAAACACGCTTTCAACAAGCTCCGTGCACCTTTCCTTTGAAAAGCCCGTATGCGCGTGAAGATTCTTTACGATTTCAGCTTTCGTGAGGGTCATAATATCTCCCTTTCCATTATTTTTTTACATTTTGGTATATTTACCAGAAAACAATTGTTAAATCAATAATATTTAGGTGTTATATTATTAATTTTTATTAAGGATGGTAGTGACACCCCTCTTTTACGAAAAAAAGGGGTGTCACTACACAAATTCTTTTTATTTAGACATTAAAACACGACCGATTGTCATGATTTCCGCTTCCTTGGTACCCTCATAGAGTTCGAGGATCTTGGCGTCCCTGTACCATTTCTGGCGAATAAATAATGGATGTAATGAGTAATTTTTTGATGATTGAGGGATAGCTGTAACTCTCTCCTGGTTGGGATACTTTATCTGCCAGAACTTGTCCCTCCTTTGTGATTGTTTAATAAACATCATACAGATGGTTACTTACCCGGGAACAGTCAGATATTTGCTTATTCTGCAATCAGTTTATCATCCGAGAAAATATATTAGCCGGTGTCACCCTCTGGAAATTCAAAGGGTGACACCGCCCTGTTACTTATTGTTACATTAGAGCCTTTATTATCAACAACTGCGTTTTTACGTAGATGTTGGGATTGGGAATCAGCAGTATTTCCACAACATGTTTCGTTGTGCCAAAAGCCCAATGGATGACCGTTGCCTTTTCCTGATTATTGACCACTGATAACTGTTAACTTTGCGGCTCTGCCGCATTAGGACTTCATCAAAAGCCCACCAATTGTCAGGATCTCCGCTTCCTTGGTGCCTTCATAAAGCTCAAGAATTTTGGCATCGCGGTACCACTTTTGTACCTTATATTCTCCTATATAACCATAACCGCCATGGATCTCTACAGCGGCGTTGGCACAGAAAACGGCTGTCTGGCCAGAGAAGTATTTTGCTATCGCAGCGAGTTTATAATCTGGTTTTCCCTGATCAATCAGCCAGCCGGCTTTGTAGACAAGATTTCTTGCTGCCTCCACCCTGACAGCCATCTCTGTCAATTTGGCCTGCGTTAGCTGGAAGCTTCCTATAGGCTTGCCAAAAGCCATCCTCTCTTTAGCATATTTGACAGATTCATCGAGGCAGGCCTGGCCAATTCCGACTCCCTGAGCCGACACGAAAACCCTTGTTGTATCAAAGAAGTGCATAGCCTGATGAAATCCCCTGCCTTCCTTGCCAACAATGTTTTCTTGAGGAACCCTCACATCTTCAAAGACAATTTCCGCCGTATCACTTGCCCTTATCCCCATTTTCTCATTGATGTGTGTACTTGAAAATCCCTTTGAATCCGCCGGCACAATAATCTGGCTGAAACTGTTATGCACCCTGTCTGCTTCGGGGTTTGTAACAACCAGAGTCACCATGAAATCGCAAACGTCACCGTTTGTTATAAACATTTTGGTCCCGTTTATTACGAAATCGCTACCATCTTTTACGGCTCTTGTTTTAACCCCTGCCACATCCGTACCTGCATTTGCCTCCGTAAATGCGCCGGCGCTTACCTGTTCCCCCCTGCATACAGGGGGAATATACTTCTTTTTTTGTTCCTCGGTTCCAAAGTCGTTAATGGCTTCGCAACCAAACGTGGCGGCGACAATATTCAGGGCTATACCCATATCCACCCTGTTAAGCTCTTCCGAGACAATGGCATTCCCCAAAATTCCTACTCCAGCGCCGCCGTATTCTTCCGGCACCCACGCTCCTACAAGACCATTTTCAGCGGCCTTTTTCCGGATTTCTGGTGTGTACTTTTCCTCCAAATCACACTCATGAGAAAAGGGCTCAATTTCGGCCAGGGCAAATTTGCGTGTCATGTCCCTCAACATCTTCATTTCTTCTGATAATTCAAAATCCATTTTCCCCCCTTACTTTATTTATTCAAACATATTTTTTGTAAATTGACTTATTACTTTGATTGACTCT
>CAZKGS010000207.1:0-4552 GCA_964552105.1 uncultured Syntrophaceae bacterium | reverse complement strand
CATAATATCTTTAGGCATTCTAAACACTTCTTGAATGTATCTTAGGAAACATGACCGACAAAGGCAAGGGATTTATTTAATATTCCATGTTTTCGAGATGCTTGTAACCCAGAATCATGGGGATGACACCTATAATCACCATTACAATCATGTTTGTGATCCCGGACGCAGTTATTAAAAGATAGAAAGTCCGCTCAGAAATCGTATGGTGCACTTCGTAACTGAAGATGGGCACGGCAAAGGAAATAATAGTAAAGATTACATAAAGAAGGGCGATAACAAAATTTAGAGTTCCTCCGAAACCTGAAACGATCTTAGCAGAATTATCTTCCTTGAAATTTGGATAGATGCTTCCCAAACCTACAGATAACCCGACAAGGCCCACGCTGATCATGACTGCTAAAGCGCAGGATATAAGCATGAGAGAAAGTTTTGTATTTAACATAATATTCGTTGAAATCATTAAAAATTCACTGACAAAGAGAATTCCGAGAAGGCTGATAATAAATTTCTGAAACAAGAGGTGTCGGAAAGTTACAGGAGCGAGACCCAATATCCAGATCTTGTTTCCTTCAAGGCTCATTAAAGGAAAGAGAAATCTTACAGTAAGACCGGCCAGTACCAGAGCGGTAGCTGAAAGGTTAAGAAAAATGATAACAATCTTCCAATACATGTCATAGTGAACATCATTTAATGAAGACGGTATGTTTCTCAAATTCAATATGTAAATTGCAAGAATGGCGAAATAAATCAAAAACTGAAACCACTGTCCCGGATCTCTGAGAAATACCTTTATGTCTTTAATGGTCATAGCCGTTGTTAATCTTGGCAAAAATGAAAAATACTTCACCATATTATTTATGACTCCCCTGGTCGCAGGGAAGTTTTTCCTGGTACGTCCTCCTCTTGAAGACAACCAACCTGAATAAAAAGTTCTTTCCGCCATAATCCAGTTTATCTGCAGACAGAAAACCGTTGTAAGTGCAAAGACCAGAAAATAAAAGAACCCATTGCTGAAATCACTCATACTTGAATGGATTACAGACTTTGCTATCCAGTATCCGGGGAAAAGAGGATATTTAAATATACTTAAATGGTGGAGAAGGTCATTGAGAAAATAATCGATTTCACTCTTTGCAAACAGGTCAGGTCTAATGTTTATCATATAGTAAGTGTAGGAAAACGCTGCAATGATGCCTGTGCCAATTATGAGAATATTCTTGATTTTCCGGTAGCCTATAAACTTGACGAAAACCAGTACCGTAATGGATGCAACAGCGGCAGGTAAGATAATAAAAAGGACAAAATAAAAGGGGATTAACAGGTAAAACAGCAAAGGAGCATGTTTTACGAGAGCATATGCTATAAGAAAGGGGACTCCAAGAAAGAGGAATGCCCATGAACTGAACATTATGGACTGTAAAAATCGATAGAAAAAAATAACCGTATCACTAATCGGTCTGGAAAACAAAAAGTCCACTTCTCGTGAATTATAATAGGTGACATAACATATAATGATGCTGCTTAGTGTAAGCATAACGAAAAGGGCGGCAAAGAAAAGATATATAGATTCATCAACGAGGGCCGGACCCACTATAGCGAATTTGCTGAAGAAATATAATCCTTTATACAGGAGTGCCAGTGCGCCAAACCAGAAAATAATAATGATGCCGGATATAAAAACAATTTTTAGCTTTGGTTCCTTCCGGATGCCTAAAATATGGTTTTTAAAAATCCATATCTGGGCCTTAGCAATTCCTTTTAGTCCTTCCATTCGCTGTTCACCTGATTGATAGCCTCCCAGGGGCTGTCCTGCGTACGTTGCCTTTCGCCTTTAGTCTGTTCTTTATGCCTCGGCAGTCAGCTTCAGAAAGACATCTTCTAATTTTTGTCCTTCCTCGGCGGTCCTTTTTATTTCATCGACCGTTCCCAGACTTACCAGTTTACCATTGTGAATAATACCGATACGGTCCGAGATCTCCTCTGCCAGATCGAGGGTATGGGTTGACATGAATATGGTAGTCCCCTGGTTGGCACGTTCCCGCAAGATGTCCTTTACAAGACGTATACTTTTCGGGTCTAACCCTACCATGGGTTCGTCTATAAGAATTACACCGGGGTCGTGGAGAAGGGCTGAACAAATCACTACTTTCTGCTTCATGCCATGAGAATAGCTTTCCAGGAGCTGGTCACCATAATCCGTCATGTGAAATAAACCGAGAAGTTGTTCTGTTTCCTTTTGATAGTGGCTTTTATTCATTTCATAAAGTTCACCGATAAAATGGAGAAATTCTCTCCCCGTCAATTTTTCGTACACGAAAGGAACATCAGGAATGAAACTTATCAGCTTTTTTGCATGAATTGTTTTTTCAGCTATATCATATTCCCCAACGAACACCTTACCCTCCGTCGGTCTTAGAAGTCCTGCAACAAGCTTTAGGGTCGTCGTTTTACCGGCACCATTAGGTCCAAGAATGCTAAAGAATTCTCCCTTTGGAATAGTAAGATCAAGCTTATTTACAGCAATCGTATTTTCAAACCTCTTCGTTAATTGTTGAATTTTTATCAAAGTGTTACCTCTCTTGAGTTTCAGGTTTCAAGTTTCAAGTTTAAAACATCCAGTATCCAGCATCAATCCTTAGCTTCTAAAATCTCTATCTGAATTTTTCCTATTGTAGTGGCAAGTCTGGTCTGGTCTGAAAAGTCGCCGGATATGAGTTCAAAATGGGTAGCATCGGCAACAGGCTGGCCGAAAGTCGGGTCAAGATGCACCCATTTGCCTACGAATACCTTTGTCCACGCATGGTAATAAAACCTGTCATTCAAATATACCAGACCAGCGCACATCTCTGCCGGTATGCCGGCAGCCCTGGCCAGGGCAATGAAAAGAACCGTGTGTTCATTGCAATCACCTTTTTTGTTAAGCAGAACAGAAGTAGCAACAGGTATGCCGGGGCTGAAAACCTTGTCGATGTTTTTAAAAACCCATTTGGAAATCTTTTGTGCAGCAAGCCAGCTGTTTTTCTCATGGCCGACAATCTTAGAGGCTTTTGCTTTAATCTGTGAGTCATCACAGTCTATCCACGTTGATGGCTCAAGAAACTTTCTTAATTTGTTCTCCTTGTATGGCAGTTCCATTGCTTCTTCAGGATTGGTGAAAACGGAAGAGATCTTTACGATGCCTTTATCCTGATCGGTAATCTTTTGCCTTGTTCCGTCGAGAGAAAATTTACTGATATCTATTCCTGTTACCTTGATCCGCAAAGATTTTACATGACGAGGGTCTTTAATCTCTCCTTTTGAGCGAACGGAGGTTTCTCTGAGAATATCAACAGCTGAGCTTTTTGACTGGATCAAATACTGGTCGATCGTTTCTTCACTTAAACGCTTCATAACCCAGCCGTTCGGGGTTTCTTCACGAATAACAACACCGTTCTGATCGATCCAGGATCGAGAGGTAAGGCCTGCAAATTTTGTCTCCATAATGAGGTTGCCCTCGTCTTTTCCCACAACTTCAACTCTGATTTGTTCGGTATTTATTGTCAAGGGGTTTAGGATATTCAACGTGTAAGAATCACCTATTTTCAAGCCCTTACCCCGGTAGATTGAGAGTATGCTCTGTTCGAGGAAGAGGTCGTCACCAACGTCGAAGACCTTGCTATATCTGTTCCTGTCATGATAAATATCAAGGTACACCTTGTCTCCCAGCCTTTTTCCCTTGAATAAAATATCAGCTATACCGTACACTCTGACCTTAAAGTTAATCATACGAAATTCAGAATCAAGCTCCTGCAATGCATTTATAGCCAGTCCCGTCAACTGATTGAACATCTTGAATTTCAGGAATGAAAAAGAATGAACGGTATATCCTTTACTGTTATTTAAATTGTTTCGACCGAGCATTGTGTGAACATATCCGATCCATTGATCATTTATGAAAATTCCTTTCCAGATATCGAGTTGAATATCCTCTGGAATCATCGTCCGGAACTGAACTTCCCCCGTTTTTATTTTTATCAGCCCTTCTTTTTCAACCAGAAGGAACATGATACCGAGCCAGGATGCAATAATGAGAAGATGTATAATTATTTTCAAGAGCGGCTTTTTTTTCAATTTATTCCCTGAAACTGACTATGGGTTATATAGCGATTTTATCATGACCTTTCTACGGGTATCTTCACATTCCATAGATGCATTTGCAAGAATTAAACCAGTCCTGCTGCCACTCACCTTATTATTGGAAATAATGAAATGACTTTATAGTTTGACAATAATGCTCAATTAACCGGATCGATACATTTCGAAAATATTGGAAAAAATGGGATTTAACTGGTAAAAAGCTACAGGAATCTATAAAATGTCTGGCTATATCAGACGGTGTCCTGCCTGAAGAGTGCCCTGTCTGCGGAGCCAGGAAAGAAAAATTTATTCATTTTGATTAAACTGAAGAGACCGTTGCGGAATATTCAATTTTGTTCAAGTTCAAGGAAGGCGATCTGTCTGAGGCGGATTAACTACAGGGGTATATTGGATATTTCGAGGATTAAAATCT
>CAZKGS010000206.1:0-4555 GCA_964552105.1 uncultured Syntrophaceae bacterium | reverse complement strand
AGAGCAGAACATGTCATGCTCGTCGATCTGGGAAGAAACGACCTGGGAAGGATTGCACGGATCGGCAGTGTTCAGGTCAATCAACTGATGGCTGTAGAGCGGTATTCCCATGTCATGCACCTTGTCTCCAATATTCAGGCTCAATTGGCCCGGGGTAAAGATTGCTTCGATGTCCTGAAAGCCACCTTTCCGGCAGGCACCCTGTCGGGAGCGCCGAAGATCAGGGCTATGGGAATCATTGATGAGCTGGAGCATACCCGGAGGGGGCCATACGGGGGGGCAGTTGGCTACTTCAGCTTCACAGGTAATATGGATCTGTGCATTACCATAAGAACCATGGTGGTCAAGGATGGGGAAATCTCCATTCAGGTGGGCGCTGGAATTGTCACAGACTCCGATCCCGATGCGGAATATGAGGAGACCGTCAACAAGGCAGCGGGAATGATGCAGGCCATTAAGCTGGTTGCATCGGAATTTGAAATAACCAAAAAATTTTAATGGAGAAAAAGATATGATTTTGATGATCGATAATTATGATTCTTTTACGTACAACATTGTCCAGTATCTTGGACAGCTTGGTGAAGAAGCTGTGGTCCACCGCAATGACAGGATCACCATTGAAGAAATCGCGGAACTGCATCCACATGCAATTTTTCTGTCTCCCGGTCCCGGCTCACCGAAAGAAGCAGGGCTTACGGTGGATATAATTAAACATTTCCATAAAACAATTTCTATCATGGGAATCTGCCTGGGTCACCAGGCCATCGGCTATGCCTTTGGCGCCGATGTCGTCAGGGCTGAAAGGATCATGCACGGGAAGACCTCCGGAATCATCAACGATGGACAGACAATTTTCAAGGGCCTTTCCAGCCCTTTCATAGCAGGTCGTTATCATTCCCTGATCCTGAATCGAGATTCCATTCCCCCGTGCCTTGAAATCAGCGCTGAAACGGAGGAGGGAGAAATCATGGGCGTCAGGCACCTGGAATATCCGGTGGAAGGAATACAGTTCCATCCCGAATCAATCCTTACACCGAATGGAAAACGGATTATAAAGAATTTTCTGGAAATTAATAAAAATTAAAGGAAGGAGTTTTTACAATGATAAAAGAAGCAATAGGAAAAGTCGTTAACAAAGAAAATTTGAAAGAACAGGAGATGATGGAAGTAATGGATGAAGTGATGGAGGGTGCGGCAACACCTGCCCAGATCGCGGCCTTCATCACCGCCCTGAGAATCAAGGGTGAAACAGTCCTGGAAGTCACCGGGGCGGCACGAATCATGAGACAGAAGGCCACGATAATCGATGCCCGCTCATCGATTATCGTGGATACCTGCGGAACCGGAGGAGACGAAATGAACACCTTCAACATCTCTACGACCGCCGCCTTTGTGGTAGCAGCGGCAGGCATTACCGTGGCAAAGCATGGAAACCGGGCTGTTTCCAGCGGCTGCGGAAGCGCCGATGTCCTCGAGGCCATGGGAGTGAATATCAGTGTAGGACCGGAAATTGTGGAAGAATGTATCCACGAAATCGGTATCGGCTTTCTTTTCGCCCCGAGACTCCACGGCGCCATGAAATATGCCATCGGACCACGCAGGGAAATCGGAATTAGAACCATATTTAACATGCTGGGGCCTTTGACAAACCCCGCAGGGGCAACATCACAGCTCATTGGAGTCTATGATCCCAGCCTGACGGAGATGTTTGCCGGTGTACTGAAAAATCTGGGAACAAAAAGGGCCTTTGTGGTTCACGGCTCCGACGGTCTCGATGAAGCCACAGTAACAGGTGAGACGCGGGTCTCCGAATTGAAGGACGGATTGATTACTACCTATAACATCAACCCCGTCGACATATTCGGTAAAACATACAGTGGAGAGGAGCTCCTCGGCGCCGATGCTTCATCTAACGCGCAAATCACGAAGGATGCACTGTCTGGCAAAAATGGGGCGTGTCGAAAGATTGTTCTCCTTAATGCCGCTCTGGCCATCGTGGCGGGAGAAAAGGCCGAAACTATTCAGGAAGGAATTGCCATAGCCGAAGAGTGTATCGACAGCGGTACAGCCATCAAAAAACTGCAGGCTTTGATTGAACTTTCCAACAGCTGAGGGAAAACGATGATCTTAGACAGGATTGTGGAAGTAAAAAGAAGAGAAGTTGATTATTTGAAGAAGTCAACGTCCCTTGAGGCACTTAAAAAAGCCGTCAGGGCTTTGCCTTCTCCCCGTGATTTCAGAAAGGCAATCAGCGGCCCGGAATGTTCTATCATTGCCGAGGTGAAGAAGAGTTCACCGTCTAAAGGAAGAATCAGAGAGGATTTTGATCCCCTCAAGATTGCCTCCATTTATGAAGCAAATGGTGCTGCGGCTATTTCCGTACTTACGGATGAAGAATTTTTCGAGGGGGAAAAATCATACCTTTCGAAAATAAAAGAAACTGTTTTCCTCCCCCTTCTCAGGAAGGACTTTATCATAGATCCTTACCAGATTTACGAGACAAGGATCATCGGGGGAGACGCCGTTCTTTTTATTGCGGGTCTCCTGGAAGAGGAAACGCTCAGGCAATTTATAAGTTTAGCAGAATCGGTAGGCCTCTTACCCCTGGTCGAAGTTCACTCCAGGGAAGAACTGGATAAAGCCCTCGCCGCAGGTGCGGGGATTATAGGTATCAACAACAGAAATCTGAAGACCTTTTCCACCGATCTGAGGACCAGCATGGAACTGGCGCCTTCTGTCCCCGGAGGCAGGATTGTGATCAGCGAAAGCGGGATACACACGAGAAAAGATCTCGAAGTTTTGATGAAAAAAGGAATCCATACTTTCCTTATCGGTGAGACATTAATGAAGGCCCCCGATATAGGCAAAAAGCTGATGGAACTCTTGGGAAAGGAAAATAAGGAATGATAGAAATAAAGATCTGCGGAATCACAAATTTTGGTGATGCCTTTGCCGTTGCCAAAAGCGGAGCCGACGCGCTGGGCTTCATCTTTTATCCCAAAAGTCCCAGGTACGTATCGCCGGAAGATGCAAGAAAAATCATTGAAAACCTCCCCGGTGAGATAACGAGGGTCGGAGTCTTTGTCAATCATCGTGCTGAGGAGCTTAAGGAAATTATTGAATTTTGCGGCCTCAACCTTGTTCAGCTCCACGGCGATGAAACACCCGGATACTGTCGTCAATTACCCGCATCGATCGTGATCAAGGCCTTTTCGCCCAAGACGGAGAATGACCTTCAAGTACTGAAAGATTACCAGGTGAAAGCCATCCTTGTGGATACCCATGATCCCAAGCTCTACGGCGGAACGGGGGAAACATCAAACTGGGAACTGGCCTCAAAGATCAAGGAATCGCATCCACTTATCCTCTCCGGCGGCTTAAATATTGACAATATAATAGAGGCTATCGAAACTGTACACCCCGATGCAGTGGATATTAACAGCGGTGTTGAAGTCTCACCGGGAAAAAAGGATCACAACAAGGTAAGTGAGATTATTAAAATTGTGCGTAAGAATGATCGATACACTGACAGAAAACAGGTCGTGATCTTTAATGATCACGCCAAACTTTAAACCTGAAACTTGATGGACTCGTAAAAAGTCCCAAAATACCGTTTTCCGTCATTCCGGCGAAAGTTGGAATCCAGTCTTTTCAGCCATTTGCGAATCATCTGGACTCCGGTTTTCACCGGAGTGACGACTTTTTACGAATGCATCAAACTTGATACGTGAAACTCAAACAAGAAAAGGTGATAAAAATGAAAACACGACTGCCGGACAAAAAAGGCCATTTTGGAGTCTTCGGAGGGCGCTACGCTGCCGAGACATTGATGCCGGTTCTCATTGAACTGGAAAAGGCATATAACGAAGCAAAAAAAGATAAAACATTCAGAAAAGAACTCGCATTTTATCTTCACGAATATTCGGGGAGAGAAACTCCCCTCTATTTTGCGAAGGGACTCACGGAAAAACTGGGAGGTGCCAGGATCTATCTGAAACGGGAGGATCTCAATCATACGGGCGCTCACAAGATCAACAACACCCTGGGACAGGCCCTTCTTGCGAAAAGGATGGGGAAAAAGAGGGTAATAGCGGAAACGGGGGCCGGTCAGCACGGAGTAGCAACCGCCACGGCCGCGGCCCTTTTTGGTATGGAATGCCAGGTCTTCATGGGTGATGAAGATATAAGAAGGCAGGCACCTAATGTCCTCCGCATGAAGATCCTGGGCGCGGAGGTCGTACCGGTTTCATCCGGAACGGGAACGCTTAAAGATGCCATGAATGAAGCCATGCGCCAGTGGGTATCACGTGTTAAAGACACATTCTACATAATCGGCAGCACAGCAGGCCCACATCCCTACCCTATGATGGTACGGGATTTCCAGACCGTCATAGGCAAGGAAACAAAGAGGCAGATCCTGAAAAAAGAAGGAAGACTCCCCGATGTACTCATCGCCTGCGTAGGAGGGGGCAGCAATGCCATGGGACTTTTTCACCCCTTCAAAGATAATCTTGAAGTTGCATTTATCGGCGTGGAAGCCGCAGGAGGTGGAATC
>CAZKGS010000205.1:0-4560 GCA_964552105.1 uncultured Syntrophaceae bacterium | reverse complement strand
GGATTAGGACCGCAAAGTGGACGTGGCCTGGGACCTTGTGGAGCAGGAACAGGAGAAATGCCCGTGTCTGAGGAGAATATAGGATTCTTCCGCAGGCTGGGAAGAGGGTTAGGTTTTGGCCGAACCGGACAAGGTCGTGGAACAGGCCGGAGTCAGGGTCGCGGACAGGGCCGAGGCCGTAATCGTTAATAAATTACAAGTGTTCATCTTAAAGCTGACTGCTGAAAGCTGAGCGCTTAAAAATCATATTATGAGGAGGTATTTATCATGCCAGGTGGAGATAGAACAGGACCCGCAGGGATGGGACCAATGACAGGTAGAGCAGCTGGTTATTGTGCGGGATATGGAGTGCCCGGATTTGCGAGTCCTACACCGGGAAGAGGCTTTGGTTGGGGTTTCGGAAGAGGAGGCGGCTTTGGTCGTGGAGGCGGATGGGGTCGGCGTAACATGTTTTATGCAACCGGTCTGCCCGGATGGCAACGTGCTGCTTATGGTTATCCGGCTTATGGAGAAGCCGCGCCGCTTGGTATGCCCTATTCTTCGCCTTATTACCCTCCATATACACCCGGACTTGCGAAAGAGGATGAGATTAACGAATTAAAGTGTCAGGCGGAGTACTTTGAAGATGCCCTGGAAGGTGTTAAAAGGCGTATGGCAGAGTTAGAAGAGGAAGAATCCAAACAGGAATAAAAAAAGAAAAAGCGCTGGTATGGGATGAATTTAGTATTTCAAACTTTTTGCCGGCGTTTTTTTTATTTGTCAGGCTTGCGTTTTGAATGTCGGATGCATATGTTAAATTAGTAAAATTAAAATTTGAAACCTAAAACATATAACCTTAGTTTTTTTATGAAAGGGGTTAAAAGATGAAGATAGCAGTAACAGCAATTGGCCCATCCCTGGATGATCAGGTTGAACCTCGTTTTGGGCGGGCTCCTTATTTTTTGTTTATAAATCCCGCAACAATGGAATTTGAGGCCATACAGAATCCCAATGTTGCAGCCGGAGGCGGTGCCGGTATCCAGTCAGCACAGTTAATGTCGGAACATGGTGTCAAGTATGTTCTGACGGGGAATTGCGGTCCCAATGCATTCCAGGTTTTCGGTGCTGCCGGCATACAGGTCATTGTCGGTGTGAGCGGAACTGGCCGTCAGGCAGTCGAACAATTTAAATCAGGTGCTTTTACTGCATCGAACCAGCCCAGTGTGGCAAGCCATTTTGGTGTAGGTGGCGGTATGGATATGGGCGGTGGTCGCGGTATGGGCATGGGCGGTGGTCGTGGCATGGGCATGGGCGGTGGTCGTGGCATGGGCATGGGTGGTGGTCGTGGCATGGGTATGGGCGGTGGTCAGACAAGTGCTCCCAGTGTGGTAATTCAGCCACAAATGGCAAGGGGAGAAGACTCAAATGCACTCAAAGAGGAAGCTCGTGTTCTCGAAAAACAATTGCAGGATATCAAAAACCGGATCGACCAGCTTCAAAAAGGCAGAAACAATGTAGTTGCCCGTGTTAATGCTCAAGAATGCAATGGATGTGGCGTATGTGTTGAATACTGTCCCGTGGATGCAATCACCATGAATAATATAGCCATAATTGACGAAAATAAGTGCACAGGGTGCGGGATATGCATTGATAAATGTCCTCTTGGTGCTATTACTATGAGTTAGAAAGGGGTAAAACACTTTGAAAATAGCTATCGCAAGCGGAAAAGGTGGCACCGGAAAGACAACAATAGCAACAAACCTTGCCCTGATACTTGCCGATATGGGAAAAACAGTTCAGTTACTTGACTGTGATGTTGAAGAGCCGAACTGCCACATTTTTATGAAACCGGAAATTGAATCAACTGCTCCTGCCACGGTATTAATGCCAAAGGTCATTGAAGAAAAGTGCACGGGATGCGGCATTTGTGCGGATGTTTGCGAATTCAGTGCCATCGCAGTCATAAAAGGCAAGGTTCTGATATTTCCTGAACTCTGTCATGGTTGCGGCGCATGCAAACTGTTCTGCCCTGAGGATGCATTCATAGAGGTGCCCAGAGAGGTCGGCGTTATTGAAGAAGGAAAAACCAATGGAATCCGTTTTATACATGGGTTGCTCAATATTGGAGAACTTATGTCCCCGGCTGTTATCAGCGGGGTCAAGAAAGCCGCCGGAGATCCTGAGATATTGATCCTCGATTCACCCCCGGGAACATCCTGTCCTGTCATCGAAGCCGTAAAGGATGCTGAGTTTGTTCTCCTGGTTACGGAACCTACTCCCTTTGGTTTGAACGATTTGGAACTTGCCATTGGGATGGTCAGAGAGCTGGATATACCGTTTGCCGTGGCCATTAACCGCTCCGATGTCGGCAACGAAGACGTGAAAGAATACTGTAAAAGAGAAAAAATAGAGATTGTCCTGGAAATACCGGATGATCGCAGAATCGCCGAAGCCTATTCGCGAGGGGAAATGATTATTCATGCATTGCCGGAGTATAAAAAGACTTTTGAGACCTGCTGGGAGAAGATAGTGGAAAAAGGGTCAGGAATGACTCCAGGAGCAATATTATGAAAGAAATAGTGGTAATAAGTGGAAAAGGCGGCACTGGGAAAACCAGTATTGTGGCAGCCTTTGCAGCCCTGGCGGGGAAGAAAGTCTTGGCGGATTGTGATGTGGATGCAGCCGATCTGCATCTTGTTCTCAACCCAAGGATAGAACACCGGGAAGATTTCAGCGGAGGCAAGAAAGCAAAAATATTGGAAGACGAATGTATAGCCTGCGATCAATGCATAGAAGAATGCCGCTTCGATGCGATACATTACCCGGTCTTGAGTAATGGAAAAACAGCAGATACACCTTACATAAACCCCATATTCTGCGAGGGCTGCGGTGTTTGTGTGCGAGTATGTCCGGCTGATGCAATCTCCTTTGAACCGGCAGTAAACGGTGAGTCGTATATATCCTCGACGAACTACGGACCTATGGTACATGCAAGACTCGGCATGGCTGAGGGAAATTCGGGAAAACTGGTAACAAAAATTCGTCAGGAAGCCCGCGATATTGCGGAGAGAGAGAATCTTGACTACATAATTGTTGATGGTTCACCGGGCATCGGATGTCCCGTTATTGCATCCATAACGGGTTCCGACCTTGTTCTGGTTGTAACCGAACCCACTCTATCGGGTCAGCACGATTTACTCCGGGTGTCGGAGCTTACCGCACATTTCCGAATTCCCACGACTGTATGCGTAAATAAGTGGGATCTAAACCCCGAGATTACGGAACAGATCGAAGAAGAAGCAAAAGAACGCGGCGTTAAAGCAGCGGGAAGAGTCCGATACGATAATGCCATTACAAAGGCCCAGATTATGAAGACCAGCGTTGTGGAATACACCGGCGGCGCTGTTTCGGAAGACATCAAGTCCCTGTGGAGAAACGTGATTTATGCCCTAGGATAAAATTAACCTATATATCACCGTTTTGTAAAAATGACTCGAGAAAAGAAAAAGAAATTCACCTTTGGTCCCGTGCCGTCAAGGCGCCTCGGCAGGTCACTGGGAATTGATCTTGTCCCCTTTAAAACCTGTACCTATGATTGTATTTACTGTCAGCTGGGAAGAACAACAAACAAGACAATTAACCGTGATGAATACTATCCGGTAAAGGATATAATCCGGGGAGTTAAAGACAAATTACGGGAAGTTTCGCGTCCCGATTACATAACCCTTTCCGGTTCGGGAGAACCGACTCTCTATAGTCGTATTGAGGAGATTATTCATGGAATCAAAGAAATTACAGATATTCCTGTGGCCGTTTTGACAAATGGATCACTGTTCTGGATTGACGGGGTTCGCAATGCCGTCCTGGATGCCGATCTCGTTATACCTTCTCTGGACGCGGGAGATGAAAGCACTTTTTTATACGTTAATCGCCCCCATGGAAATATTTCTTTCAAAAGGATGGCAGATGGATTATGTTCGCTCCGTGAGAATTATAAAGGTTCCATATGGCTGGAGATCTTTCTTGTCGGGGGTATTACAGACACAGAAACGGAGATTTTAAAAATCAAAACCTGGGCAGATCGCATTAACCCTGAGCGGATTCAGCTCAATACGGCGGTCAGGACACCTGCCGAAGATTTTGTCCTTCTTGTAACTAAAGAAAAAATGGAAGAAATTGCAGGGTTTTTCGGCCCTCATTGTGAGGTTATCGCGGATTATTCAAAAGTACATGATCTTAGCGAATTTCATTCAACCCGGGATGATGTCCTTGAACTTCTGAAGCGACGTCCCTGTTCTATTGATGATATATCGGGCGGTCTGGATTTGCACCGGAATGAAGCAATCAAATATGTGCAGGAGCTGTTGGATCAAAACCTGATCAGAATGGAAAAACGAGACGATAAAGCACTCTATATTGTAAATGGAAATAAAACAAAAAATGAGGTTTAGTTGAAAGGGGATTACAAATAATGGTTGATAGTAAAAACACCGGCAAGGAATCGGGAGATGTTTCAGGTCAGGAAGAAAAAAGTGCTGAGCGGCTGAAACAATTTACCGAAAGCAAAGAACTTGCCAGCCG
>CAZKGS010000204.1:0-4561 GCA_964552105.1 uncultured Syntrophaceae bacterium | reverse complement strand
ATTGGATATTTCGAGGATTAAAATTTGAGTCTGACGCAGAAATTGGTCAAAAGGGAACGTTATGCAAAGGTCTCAGTCTTAAGTTAATGCCATTGACGTGTATTTGTAAACGCACCGGATGATCCGGCAAAGGAGTTCATATCAATGATTATTGTTACCGGCGGTGCCGGCTTTATAGGAAGTGCCATAGTATGGAAACTCAATTCAGAGGGAATCGATGACATAGTCATCGTTGATCGTCTCGGAACATCAGAGAAGTGGAAGAACCTGGTTAACAGGAAGTATGTAAATTATTTGCATAAAGATGATTTCATTAAAATGGTGTGTGAAGATAGGGTGCCCTTTGACGTTGAGGGGATTATTCATATGGGGGCATGTTCTTCCACGACGG
Organism: uncultured Syntrophaceae bacterium; assembly: GCA_964552105.1. GTDB lineage: Bacteria > Desulfobacterota > Syntrophia > Syntrophales > UBA6807 > CAZGAK01. The sequence goes on along the minus strand of CAZKGS010000204.1, from coordinate 4,170 downwards.
AACGAGATGCCGATTACCTGATGGAAAACAACTATCGCTACAGCAGAAAGCTTGCCGAGTGGGCCATAAAAAAGAATATCCGGTTTATCTACGCAAGCAGCGCGGCTACGTATGGTGACGGGACCCTCGGTTTTTCTGATGATGACCATGTGAGCGAGACACTCCAGCCGATCAATATGTATGGATATTCCAAACAGATATTTGATCTTTGGGTTTTGCGAAATCAATTGGAGCGGAAAGTTGCAGGTATTAAATTTTTTAATGTGTTCGGGCCTAATGAGTATCACAAGGGAGATATGAGGAGTGTCATTCATAAATCCTTTGGACAGATAAAGGAAACGGGCAAGGTAAGGCTTTTTAAATCATACAAACCAGACTATCAGGATGGGGAGCAAAAGAGGGATTTTGTCTATGTAAAGGATTGTGTTGAGGTTGTCTGGTGGTTGTTCCGGAATCGGGGGGTTAATGGAATATTCAATCTGGGTACAGGTCAGGCCCGCACGTGGAATGATCTTGTAAGGGCCGTCTTTGCAGCTATGGGTCGCCGACCCGAGATTGAATATATTGAAATGCCTGAAGCCATCCGAGATCAATACCAGTATTTTACAGAGGCAAAAATGGATAAACTAAGGTCTGCGGGAAATACTGTGCTGTTTCAGTCTCTTGAAGATGCCGTTTCTGATTATGTGATAAATTATCTGGAAAAAGGAGAAATATGCCTGTGACGAAAATTATCGATTCACACATGCACTGCGGTATTCAACATGTCGATCAGCCCATTGAACTTATCAAGGGCTATCTGGACAGGGGAGGTATTCAGGGGGCCTGTCTTTACGCTCCTGTTGAGGATATCTACGACCGGTATGATTACAATTTTGAAGATACCCCTCACTGGATGGCATGCAGACAGCGTGCTAATGAGTATTTATTAGAAGTCCAGGAAACCAGCGAAGACTTCTATGCCTATTTTTTTGTTTGGAACGATTTTAAAAAAGGGGAATTGCAAAAGGGATATAAAGGAATCAAATGGCATCGTCACGAGAATGAACCGGTTTACCATTATGATGATCCCGGATGTGAAGAATTTCTTCAGGAGGCATATCGCCTTCAACTTCCCATAGTCCTTGAGGAACCATTTGCAAACACCCGCTATTTTATTGAACGTGTAGCAGGAAGGACTCCCATTATTATTCCCCATATGGGAGGATTAAATGGCGGTTTTTCTTCGCTGTTTCGCGCAGGTATCTGGGATAATGAAAACGTATATGCCGATACGGCACTTGGCTCTGCCGGGGAGATGGCCATTTTCATTGAAAAGTACGGGATAGAAAGGCTCCTGTTCGGAAGTGATTTCCCGTTCGGTATTCCTTATAACGAATTGCTCAAGGTAAAAAGTTTGAACCTTGATGAGACAGATTTCGAAAAAGTTGCCAGTAATAATATATTGAAATTGATTGGAGTTGTGGCTTCGTAAAAAGTCAAAAATGCTCCCTCTCCCTTGATGGGAAAGGGCAGGGGTGAGGGTGAATACAGCGTTATTTTAGTTAGTTATGTCCCCCTCCCCTTAATCCCCTCCCGCCAGGGGAGGGGAAGTTCGACTTTTTACGAATTCATCAAGATTGTGGGTTGATTGGAGAATAACATTATATGAAAATAATGGATGGCTTGCATGCCTTTATGTGGCGCGATGTCACAAGAAACAATTGCAATACGTATCTTATCGATGGTTCAAAAAAAATTCTCATTGACCCCGGTCTTAAAAGTCTTTTCAGCCATGTGAAAAAGGGTCTTGAAAAGCTGGATGTTTCCCCGGAAGAGATTGATCTGGTCATAGCAACGCATGGGCATCCCGACCACCTTGAAGCGGTTCAGGTGTTTGAGCAATTTGCCATGTTTGCCATGAACCAGGAAGAGTACCGGTTTTTCGAGAAAACTGTCGGCAAATATTTCAAACTGCCGGAACCGGCCTTCTTTCTGCAGGAGGGCGATCTGACTATAGGTGATAGTAAATTTCAGGTTATCTCAACTCCCGGGCATTCACCCGGTTCCATAAGCCTTTACTGGATCGATCGCAAGGTGTTGTTCAGCGGTGATGTTATTTTTAGTCGCGGGATTGGGCGTACCGATTTACCGGGCGGGAAGGGTGGACTACTGAAAGAAAGCATTAAACGATTGGCGAAGCTGGACATAGAGTATCTCATGCCAGGACACGGGGTAATTGTGTCAGGCAGGGAGGCCGTGCAGGCAAATTTTCAAATGATTGAAGAAACCTGGTTCAGTTATCTGAAATAAGCTTTATTTTTTCTTTAAATTCCTTTTTCAAATTCAGATAATAGCCATTCCACTCTTTGTCGGAGTCGAGGTTGGGCACAACGGCGGTGCCGGAGATTCCTTTTTCATTCAGCCGGTTTTTCATCTCATTTGTTTTATTTATCTTTTCTGTGTCCTGCATTTCCTGAAACCGGTTTATCATGTTTATAATGGAATCTTTGTTGATACCGAGAATTTCTTTCAGGAGTTGAAATGATTTGGTGTTATCTTCATCAGGTTCGATACGTTGTATGCTCTCTTTTTTTAAGGTTTTTTTTAGTTCGACCTGACGATCTTTTTCCTCTTTTTGAATCTCTGACTTAATCGCATTCAGGCTCATAATATTATCCCGGTATTGTTGAATCCAGCCCTTGATCTTTCCGTTTAGTTCTTTTCGGCGGATCTCTTCTTTTTCATCCTCTGTGAGGACCATGTTCTGCGTCTTTTCCATGATGAGATCCAGTGTACTCTTTATTTCTGCCATTTCTCATTTACTCCGTATTTTGTATCAAATTAATTTTTTGCTGAACTTTATCAGCCTTTGCAGCTTCCTTGTTTTTCTTGTAAAAAGATTTTATTTCTTCCAGGTATGCCAGAAGGACTTTTTTCCATCCTTGAGCAGAAGCAACATCTAATGCTATTTTCAGGGTTGATTCATTGTATCGACCGTGTTTTACCAACAGGCCGACAGTGATAAGTCTGGACAGGGGATCTTCCACTTTAACAATTTCGCCGTTCAGATCTTCAATAGTATCCGTTTTAATAGACTTAATGAACTTTTGATATCTTTCAGGCAGTAATTCACCATCTACATTATCAAAATTGCCCCTTAAAAATGTATAAAAATTATTATTTTCTCTGTTCCCCTCAATGCCTTCTATCACATTGAATTCGTCGCAGTTTATTTCCCCAAGTGTGGCAACCCTTACGGAGCATTTTGTAAGATAAGCTTTTGCAAGGACATTCAAATTACCACTCTTTTTGATTTCTTCTACAGCTTTCGCAAAATAAAGTTCCGACCTTCTTTCTTCGCCTGTTAAAAAATACTTTTTAAAACTTTCCATCTGTTTGAAACTATCATCTTGCCAATCCGGCACAGTTTTCGAGCCGCATCCACTCAAGCCCAGAAAAAGTATTAACAATGCCAATACAAAAGAAATATTTTTCATGGAAGTTTTATCTCTCTTTCCTTTTTTCCCGGCAATATTCTGTCAATATTTTTAAGCAATTCATTGCTCGAGTCTATCGTGGCATCGATGTCCTGCCTTAACTTATCGAGATCACCCGTCGATTTAGATATATTAGAGCTTATTTCAGGCAGGTCATCGATGGTGGCATTCAGCCTTTCCAGTTTGCCGATTATATCTTTGAGCATTGTCTTTACCAGAGGTAGAAGTCCGTCCGCGCCAAAAATGCCTTCATCCGTTTTTACGGTAAGAGAGGCAGCCTTTTTGAGAATCGAATCTAATTTATAGCCAATATCTTTTGATTTCTTGAGGAGCTCATTGATGGATTTTACACTTTCCCTGTCTCCTACAGCCATTTCCAGAAGGGTTTCTTTTCCAGAGAGGTTGGTTGTGATTTTTACCGAATTTGCCAGAATAGTATCGATTTTTTTGAGAATGGGCTGAACCTTCTGGATGGCCTCGTTTATACTGTCAACGGGGTAAATCTCGGGAACCATCTCGGTGGAAAGAACAGGGCTGTTCAGATTTTCTGTATAGACAACAATCTTTGCTGAACCTATCAGAGGCCTGTCAAGTATGAATATAGTATCCGATCTGATCCATTTGACATGCCTTTCCGGGGCTTTAATTGTTATTATCACGACACCTTTTTCGTTAAGTTCTATACTTTGGC
>CAZKGS010000203.1:0-4586 GCA_964552105.1 uncultured Syntrophaceae bacterium | reverse complement strand
TAAACAAGGATCCGGATGCTCCGATCTTTGCCAAGGCTGATTACGGTATCGTAGACGACCTTTTCAAGGTTGTACCGGAACTGACCAAAGCGGCGAAGCAGCTTCTCGCATAACAATAAAAACAGCAGGGGGGCGAATTAATATTCTCCCCCCTCTTCGTTTGATAAATAGAAGGGGTCAGGTCTCAACATTTGACATTTAATTTGTGATGGAATTGCCAATCATACATAGAAATGCCAAATGTTGAGACCTGACCCCATGTGAATAAGCCCATGAATAAATGGAGGCATTATGGCACACGGCGCGGAACATATTTACACAGTAGGTAACGAAGGAAGAGAGGTTTTCTGGAACGCCCCGTTTGAGCTGATTCTTTTTGCGTTTACCGCTGTCGCTCTGGCCATATTAGGCTATGGTCTTTACAGACGATGGCAGATGTGGAAAGCAATCGGCAAGCCGGAGGACAGAACAGATAATGCGGGCGAACGGATAAAATCTCTTATCGTAAACGGTCTATTCCAGGTCAAGACATTTAAAGATGTCTATCCCGGCATTATACATGCTTTGATTTTCTTTGGATTTTTTGTCTTAATATTTGGCGCGGCATTTGACGCAACGCACTTTCATTTACCCTTTCTTGTTCCCTTCTTTCACGGTGGATTTTATCTCTGGTTTTCACTGACTATGGAGATATTCGGTCTCGCTGTCCTGACTGGTGTTCTTATAGCTCTTTACAGGAGATTTATTGAGAAGCCGGATCGGCTGACTACCAATGGTAAATCGGATACGATAGCGGATGACGCCATTGTCCTGATCCTGATCGGGGCCATTATTATTACCGGATTTTTAATAGAGGCCCTGAGGCTTTATGTAAATGTCAATGTTGACGGTTTTACATGGGGCAAATGGTCGTTTGTAGGTTATGCCCTGTCGCAGACATTTAACGGAATCAGTTACGACACGGCCCGGATTCTCCATAAGTGGATGTGGTGGATTCATACATTTATCGTACTGGGATTCATCGCCTACATTCCGTGGTCGAGGTTGTTGCACATCATTACATCACCGGCCAACCAGTACATGATGTCCCTGAAACCGACAGGATACCTCGAGCCTATCGGAGATTTCGAGAACGCGGAGTCCTTCGGCGTTGGTCAGTTGGAAGATTTCACATGGAAGCAGATCTTTGATTCTGAGGCGTGCACAAAGTGTGGACGCTGTCAGGACGGTTGTCCTGCCTATCTGTCGGGAAAACCCCTTTCTCCAAAGAAACTCATTCAGGATATAAAGACGTACTGGGAGGAAAGAGCGCCTGTTGTAATTGCGGCGAAAAAGGCAACCCCGGAAGGTGAAGAACCACAAATACCGGAACCTGAAAAGACGATGGTAGGGGAAGTAATTGATCTGCACGAACTGTGGGCCTGTACTAACTGTATGTACTGCATGGAGCACTGCCCTGTTTGTAATGAACATATACCGAAGATTGTCGGCATGAGACAGTACAAGGTCCTGATGGAAGCGGACTTTGCACCGGAATTACAGTTGACCTACAGGAACATGGAAAACAACTCCAATCCCTGGGGAATTGGCGCACATCTGAGATCAGACTGGGCACCGGAGCTGGATGTCAAGACACTGGCCGAAGACCCCGATGTCGAGTATCTCTACTATGTGGGGTGTTCCGGATCCTTTGATGACCGTGGCAAGAAGGTTGCCGTGGCCTTTTCCAAGATCCTTAAGGAAGCCGGTGTGAGTTTCGGTATCCTCGGTCAGGAAGAGGGTTGCTGTGGTGATTCAGCCATGAGAGGTGGTAATGAGTATCTCTATCAGATTCTTGCCCAGACGAATATTGATTTGATGAACGGGTATAACGTGAAGAAGATCATCTGTACCTGTCCTCACGGATATAATGCCCTGAAAAAAGATTATCCCCACTTCGGTGGCAACTATGAAGTATATCACCATACGGAAATCCTGGCGGATCTGATCACCCAGGGAAAAATCAAACTGACAAAACCTGTCGAGGGATTATTCACATATCATGATTCCTGCTTCCTCGGCAGATACAATGATATCTACGATCAGCCAAGAAATATACTGAATGCTGTTCCGGGAATGAATTTCGTGGAGATGGATAGAAACCGTTCCAAGAGTTTCTGCTGCGGAGCCGGTGGCGCGAGGATGTGGATGGAAGAAGATATCGGAGAGAGAATCAACGATATGAGAACGGATCAGGCTATTGAGAAGAATGCGGGTACGATTGCCGTGGGATGTCCTTTCTGCCTGACCATGATGGAAGACGGTATCAAGGATCGAGAAAAGGAAGAATCGATGAAGGCCCTTGATATAGCGGAGATCATTTGGGATGCCATGGGGCTGGAGGAAGCTGAAGCTCCGGCAGAACCCGAAAAGCCTGAGGAAGCTCCGAAAGAAGAAGCCTCCGGCGAGGAAGCACCAAAAGAAGAACCTTCTGAGTAAAACAGAAAATATTAGCAGTAAAAAGCCTCTGTCATTTTTGACAGGGGCTTTTTTTATGGCATTTTCAGAGAAAATCAATTACATTTCAATAAGTGCAATTGAGGAGCAATAGAGTAATGGAGATTTGACCCCATAAAACGCCATAAAAGCGGGTTAAAAAGAAAGGAGAATAAAATGGCTGGAGAAATAACGTATCAGAATAAACCCTGGTTGAAGTCTTACGCAGAGTTTGCACATGAGTTTATAGAATATGAGGAAATATGTCTGCCCGATATTCTTGACCGGACAGCTCGGAAATTTCCCGAGAATAACGCCCTTGTGTTTCAAGGCTATGCATTGAAATACAAAGAGTTAAAGGAAATGGTGGACCGTTTCGCAACATGCCTGGCCGATTTTGGTATAAAAAAGGGTGATGCCGTAGCAATACTTCTTCCTAACTTAATACCCTGTGTTGTGGCATACTATGCGATTATGAAGCTTGGCGCTATTGCCGTGATGAACAATCCCCTCTACACTGATTCGGAACTGGAGCATCAGTTCAATGACTCCGGTTCAAAGGTCCTCGTTACACTCGATCTCCTCGGCAACCGTATGATCGATCTCAGGCCAAAGACAAAGATCAAACAGATAGTTTATACCTCAATTGGTGACTATCTTCCCTTCCCCAAAAATCTGCTCTTTCCACTGGTAGCCAAAAAGAAAAAAATGGCTGCTGACGTCAAGGATGCCCCCGATGTTTATAAATGGAAGGATTGCATCGCAAAATATTCTCCCAATCCGCCTGCCGTTGAAATCGGTTTTGAAGATATAGCCATGTATCAGTATACCGGCGGAACTACGGGGGTTTCCAAGGGCGTCATGCTTACCCATGCCAATCTGAGCAAGCAGGTACAGCAGCTCGATGAATGGTTCCCGGAAAGTGTCCTGAAAAGGGGTGAGGAGGTAACATTGGGAGCCCTGCCTTTCTTCCATGTATTCGGCCTTTCCACTGTGATGAATCTCTCTATCTATATGGGTTGGAGCGACGTACTGGTTCCGAGACCTCAGCCGGAACCACTGCTGGAAGCGATAAGAAAATCCAGGCCCACATTTGCGCCCCTTGTTCCTACCATGTATATCGGTATGTTGAATCACCCCGACCTGAAAAAGACGGATATGACATGTCTGAAGGGGGCCTTTTCCGGCAGCGCCCCTCTGCCAGTGGAGGTGATACATGATTTTGAAGGTACCACAGGGGCAATCATTGTGGAAGGGTACGGCCTTACAGAAACAACACCCGTCACTCATGTCAATCCCTTCGCCGGCGGAGCCCGTAAGGTCGGCAGTATCGGAGTTCCCATCTCTGATACGGAATGCCGCATCGTCGATCTTGAAGAGGGCGTAAGAGATATGCCCATGGGCGAACCGGGCGAGCTTATTATGAAGGGACCACAAGTGATGAAGGGTTACTGGAATATGCCCGAAGAAACGGCTAATACCATCAGAGATAGTTGGTGTTATACGGGAGATATTGCCACGATGGACGAAGACGGTTATTTCTATATCGTGGACCGCAAGAAGGACATGATCATATCGGGTGGTTTTAATATCTATCCCCGGGATATTGACGAGGTTTTTTATGAAAATTCCAAGGTACAGGAAGCCTGTTCGATTGGAATTCCCGATCCAAAACGTGGGGAAAACATTAAAACATTTGTAGTACTCAAAGAGGATGAAACGGCAACAGAAGAGGAAATGATCGAATTCTGTAAGTCGAAACTGGCGAAATACAAACTTCCCACGGAGATAGAATTCCGCAATGAATTGCCCAAATCAAATGTAGGAAAGATCCTTCGCAAACAGCTAAGAGCGGAGGAAATGGAAAAGAAGGAGAAATGAAACATGGGGTCAAGCCTCCACTATAATATGCAGTTTTAAAAATTGAGTTAGTCAATAGTGGAGGCTTGACCCCAACCCCATAACGTTTTACGATATTCGAATCAGGGAGGGGTTCATGATTACGTTTCAGGAAGTAGACGGGCTGAAGATTGCCTGTTGGGCAAATGATGACGGTTTTTCTGAAGACAGAAAAAGCCTGGTCTTTGTGCACGGTTCAGGATGTGATCATA
>CAZKGS010000202.1:0-4593 GCA_964552105.1 uncultured Syntrophaceae bacterium | reverse complement strand
GGTCAAACCTCCACTATCGCGTGTTCGTGGTGGGGTCAAACCTCTACTATTGACTATGTCTCAGTCAATAGTAGAGGTTTGACCCCACGAAATTATTCAGCCGGGATTATGGATTCAATATCTTCCTTATTTATCCCTGATATGGCAACTGTCTTATTCTTCGATTTGTGGCCGGATTTAATTTTAATCTGGCCTTTTTTGATACCCAGCTTATCAGAAAGAAACCTTATACACTCCTCATTTGCCTTGCCTTCTACCGGTGGAGCTGTAATCTTTAGTTTCAAAGAGTTATCCTGAATTCCTGTTATTTCACACCGGGATGATCTAGGCAAAACGCGGATACTGAAGACAACACCATCTGACATTTCCTTTATTGAAATCATGGTGCTTTATCCACTTCTTTCTTCCACGTCTTTAACAACTTAATGTTGAACTCCAGAAATGACTCGAAGTATTTTTCGATCTGATCTTTAAATCTTCTCGTGTTTTCAATCTCCACTTTTATGTTATCCAATTCTATCCGCGCGTCTTTTAATATCTCCTCGGCAGTGAGCCTGGCTTCTTTAAGCATGGACGCGCAAATTTCTTCAATCTCAGCTCTTCGCTTTTTGGCCTCCATCTCTGCCTTCTCTCTATCGCCCAGCAGGGACTTGAGTTTCGCGATTTCTCTCTGATTTCCTGCGATTTCGTTATGAAGCCCTTTATTCTCCTGAGTCCTCTCCTCTAACTCCTTCGCCACGGCCTGACGAAAAGCTTCAACTTCCTTGGTATCGAATCCTCTGAACCTGACCTTGAAACTCTGATTGTTTATGTCAACCGGTTCCATTTTCATTTACGTCACCCCCCTTCAATTAAAATGAAGTGATAATTGTAACAGGCTTTTCACCAGAAAGCTCTGCAAAAATATTATAATCAGGATGACGATAATCGGAGAGATGTCAATTCCTATATTTCCCATGGGAATCCATCTTCTAATCCTGTAAAGAACGGGTTCCGTGGATCGATAGAGAAACATAACGATAGGATTATACGGATCGGGATTAACCCACGAGAGTACCGCCCTGATTATAATCATCCACATATAAATGGTAAGTCCTATATCGACGATCCTTGCCAGTGCCTCGATAAAATTTCCAGCTACAAACATTATTTCTCCTTAGGGTCTGTCACAAAATTAATAATTTAAATAATTATTGCAAGGTTAAAAGTCAAGGTATATATTTGTTCAACAAATGCGAGGGGAAATAAAAAAAGCAGGTTGGGTTGAGCAAGGCGAAACCCAACAAAAATTGATCAGGCTAATACAACCACAACGAGGAAGGGAAGACAACGATGTTAAAAGACAAAAAGGTAAGTATTATAGGTGGTGGTAATATGGGTGAGGTTATTGCCGGCGGGATTATCTCCGGTAACCTGGTATCCACTGATACCCTCATGATAGCTGACGCATTAAAGGACAGGTTGAATTATTTAAAGGAAAAATATCAGGTTTGCATAGAGAAAAATAACAAAAAGGCAGTAAAATTCGCCGACATTATCATTCTGGCGGTAAAACCTCAGAATATGGGAGAAGTTCTTGAAGAAATATCAGGGGATATTGATGAAACGAAACTGATTATATCCATTGCTGCGGGTATCCCGACAAAATTTATTGAAGGATACCTTAAAAAAGGAATCCATGTAATCAGGGTAATGCCAAATACCCCTGCCCTCATCGGTGAGGGAGCTGCAGCCCTTGCGAGGGGCATTAATGCGACCGAAGAGGATCTTGCTCCAGCCCGTCAGATTTTTGACTCCGTAGGTATTACGGTCATCGTGAATGAAGAACTTATGGATGCTGTGACCGGTCTTAGTGGAAGCGGTCCTGCTTACGTATTCATTATTATCGAAGCCCTGTCAGATGCCGGCGTGAAGATGGGATTGGCGAGAGATATATCCTTACAACTGGCGGCACAAACACTCGTTGGTGCAGCAAAACTGTGTCTGAAGGGAGACAAACATCCCGCCCAGTTAAAAGACATGGTCACATCGCCAGGTGGCACAACTATTGCGGGTATAAAGGCCCTCGAAGATGGCAGGCTGAGAGGAACTCTTATGTCCGCCGTAGAAACGGCAACTTTACGTTCCAAGGAATTAGGGGGGAGCAAGTAGGGGCCGATATCCGGCCCGTTCGGGGAACGGGCCCTACACAGGCAGCCGGAGAAAGCAACCGGGGTTAAACCTCCACTATATTTTGAAGAAATCAAAAAAACTGATTTTCTTTTTGCGCTTTTCCGGTATTTCCTCTGATTCGCGAGTTTCCGCTTTAATCTCGTCAGTTTTTGGAGGTATTGTTTCTAATTTCTCTTGCTCCACCTTATCTACCGAGGTGTCAGTGCCCATTTTTGTTTCTTTCTTGTCCGGAGAAACGGCTGCTTTTGGCTTCCTTCTTCGATAACCTCTTTTTTTCTTCTGTGGCTCCCCTTTCGCCTTCATCAACCCGGTATCCGGCCCGTTCGGGGAACGGTCCCCACCGGTTTTCCGGGACACTGTTTCTCCTTCATCCGACAATTCGGGTTGTTTTATGGATTCACTTGCTTCTTTAGATAAATCTTCCGCGACAACTTCTTTTTTTGTCACCTCAAAACGACTCTCACCCCAGAGCATACCCGGACTTCCGGCAACATGTATGGAAATGTTATAAAGGGTTTCCACCTTGCTCATTTCGCTTCTTTTTTGATTTAACAGATAATCGCTTACTTCATAAGGGAGTATAACGTTAATAGCTGAATAATCCCCCTTGACTGCCTCAGACTTGATTCTTCTATAAGTATTCAATGCTATATACTCTAAGGATGGCCTCAACCCTGTTCCTTTACAGTGAGGACAAGCTTTATAGCTGATCTCCTGTATTGTGGATTGTTTTTTCTGACGGGAAAGTTCGAGAATACCAAACCTGGATATCTTTGAAGGCTGTATTCGTGCTCTGTCCACGCTCAAGCTATTTTTAAATACCTTTTCTACCTGCGTGTTATGTTTCGGATCCCTCATATCAATAAAATCAATTACGATCAGCCCTCCAAGATCTCGCAGGCGAAGTTGTTTCGCTATTTCCTCGGCAGCTTCAAGATTTGTTCTGAAGGCCGTTTGCTCTACATCCTTTCTATTCGAGGCACGCCCTGAATTTACATCAATGGTAATCATCGCTTCCGTGGGCGTTATAATAAGGGACCCACCCGACTTCAGATCTACCCGCTCCTGGTAAATTGCATTGATCTGGTCCTCTATCTGATATTTGTCAAAAATGGGGGTATCTTCCCTATACTGTTTAATCATCTTTACATTTCTTGGTGATACAGCCTTAAAATAGTCCCTCATCTTTTTATATGTATCAACGTTATCAACAAGTATTTCACCCACATCCGAAGTATAATAGTCTCTTAGCGACCTAACGGCAAAATCGCTTTCTTGATAAATCATAGCAGGTGCCAAAGTTTTTTCAGCTTTCTTCTTAATGTCCTTCCATAATCTTAACAGTATCTGGTAGTCCCGGAGAAGTTCTTGTTTTGTCCTGTTTATGCCCGCTGTTCGGACAATAAACCCCATCACTTCTTTTTGGACGATCTTGCCCATTATCTCTTTCAGTCTTTTTCGGTCTGCTTCATTTTCTATTTTTCGAGATATACCGCTACTGTGTTTACTCGGCATAAGGACGAGATAACGTCCTGGCAGAGATATATATGTTGTCAGCATAGCACCCTTGCGGTTTTTCCCTTCTCTCACCACCTGAACGAGCAGCTCCTGGCCAACATTAAGCACCGGTTTCCCGCTTGATTTTTCCGGATCTTCACCGCTTTCTTTTTGAGAGAAATATTCAGGGCCCACATCGCCGAGAGGAAGAAAACCGTTTCTACCTCCGCCATAGTCAACAAAAGCCGCCTGAAGCCCGCGCTCTACCTTCTGAACGATTCCCTTGTAGATATTACCAGCTGTCGGTTCTCTCACCGACATCTGGATATTAAACTCCGCCAGTTTGCCCTGTTCAAGAATGGCCATCCGGCTTTCTTCTTCATCAATCGTATTAATGAGCATTTTTTTTATCATATCTTTTCCTCGTGACAGCTTTGATGAATAGAATGGCTCAGAGAAAGAGACTCACATCTCCCTTGCCCGCCCTGATCACCTCGGGCACATCATTAATGAAGCTTACAATGCTCGATTCCTCGGGAGCCAGGATTCCTCCATCAATAACCAGATCCACGCAATGCTTAAACATACTTTCCATATCCTGCGGATCGGCTAATATTTCTTTTTGTTGTGTCGTCACACTGGTGCTGATTATAGGATGGCCCAGTTCGCTTACAAGGACAAGACAAATCCTGTTATCGGTAACCCTGATACCCACTGCCTTTCTTTTAGGCAGCAGAATTTTTGGTACGAGCCGTGATGCCCCAAGTACAAATGTATAAGGCCCCGGCAACATACGCTTCATGATTTTATATGTGTAATTAGACACTACCGCATAGCTACTTATATCTGTGAGATCTGCACATATAAAGCTAAAGGGCTGTTTCCTGCTTCTCTGTTTTGTGTCGTAGATCTTTTCAATAGCCC
>CAZKGS010000201.1:0-4632 GCA_964552105.1 uncultured Syntrophaceae bacterium | reverse complement strand
CCTTTCTCAAGCATCTCAATCCAGGGAAACATTGCATTAATCGGGGTAACCCCCATAAAGATTACTGTTTTTAGGAATGGATACGTATCAGACATTATTTTTCCAGGGCGGGATTCATATGCTGCCGGACACGCTTCATAAAACATACCTACATAGTCTGATGTCTTAAACCTTCCCTGGATTAGAAGAACTTTAATCTCAGCCTGTTTTAATGCATATTCGAGTTCAAATGTCCGGTATGCAGGGTTAACATTGACCATTATTGCACCAATCTTTGCAGATGCAAACTGGGTCAGAACCCATTCGGCATAGTTCATAGCCCAGATACCTACCCGGTCTCCTTTATTCACATCAAGAGCGAGCAGGCCACGGGCAATTGCATCAACTGCCTGCCCAAATTCACGGTATGTCATCCGTATGCCCTGGAAATTTGATACCAGTGCTTCATTATCCGGATAGGTCTCAATTATCTGGTTAAGCAGATTCCCTATAGTGACGCCAAGGAGAGGAATCTCTGATATTCCACAGGCATAACTTTCCCGCGGCATTGATATTTCAGCCATCTTTATATTATTATCATCCTGAAAATAAAAGGAGAACGAAAAGCGAAGAGAAACTATTATCAGTCTTTATGGTAACTTCTTATAGCATAAATGGGGTCGTGGCCTAGTCCGGCATGGCGACGGGCTCCAGCGGTTTTTGCACCGGTGCAGATGATGAACAATAGGTCTTCTGATCTGATGATGTTCCGTTGGAGCACTGATGCATCTCGGAGAGACCCGTCGATCGTGAGTTCAAATCTCACCGACCCCACATGTTATCAATCATAACAATGCGATCTTACGCGAACATCTCTTCTTTTAGATGAAAACAAGTATAACAGATTAAACTGTGTTTATTTTTCATCAGCCAAGTATGAGGCAAAGTCGCATAAGTCTTTTCATGAGACCCTTTTCATCTGATAATCGGGTTTCCTATATACTAATACCACGAACAATTACGGGAAGGAATATTTATGTATCTCATTGGTGAAGCACTAATTGGAGATGGTTCTGAACTTGCTCATATCGATCTTTTGATCGGTGATAAGTCAGGTCCTGTTGGACAGGCATTTGCAGGATCATTCTCCCAGTTATCAGCAGGTCATACCCCTCTTCTGGCAGTAATAAGACCAAATCTTCTTACAAAACCAGCGACCTTAATCATCCCGAAAGTTACCTTAAAACGGGAAGAAAAAGTAAGTCAGATGTTTGGGCCGGTTCAGGCTGCAGTCGCAAAAGCAGTTGCCGATTCGCTTGAAGAAGGCGTATTTGAAGGATATAATATTGAGGATTTTGTTATCCTTGTGAGTGCGTTTCTCCATCCTGATGCTGAAGACTATAATAAGATCTACCGGTTCAACTACGGAGCAACAAAACTGGCTATTAATCGTGCATTTGAAAAATTCCCTGATGAAATGACAATACTGGATGAGAAAGACCGGACTGCGCATGCTGTTATGGGCTTTAAGGTTCCTCGACTCTGGGACCCACCATATCTACAGGTAGCCTGTGATATTGTCGATTTAAACAAGCTTAAGTCAGTTCTTTCAGAACTTCCCTTCAATGATCATCTTATTATAGAAGCAGGGACCCCTCTCATTAAGAAATTCGGATTACAGGTAATATCAGAGATTCGAAGTATCAAGCCTAATGCATTCATCGTTGCAGATTTGAAAATCCTTGATACAGGAAATCTGGAAGCACGAATGGCAGCTGATGCATCTGCTGATGCCGTTGTTGTGTCAGGTCTTGCTCCATTGTCCACAATTACAAAAGCCATCGTTGAAGCAAAAAAGACCGGAATATATTCAGTTATCGACATGCTCAATGTTACTGATCCTGTTGGTCTGATTCGGGATTTAACGGTCAAACCGGATGTAGTTGAACTCCACCGGGCTATTGATGCAGATGATACCGCATACGCCTGGGGTAATATCAATGAGATAAAGGCAGCTGCGGGTGAAAAACTTCTCGTCGCAACAGCAGGTGGAATACGTACACATGTTGTATCAGATGCACTTCTCGCCGGAGCAGATATCCTCGTCGTCGGACGTGCAATTACTGCAAGCAAAGATGTTCGGCATGCTGCAGAAGAATTTTTAGAGAGGATGAATAAAGAAGAGATAGATCAGTTCCGTATCATGACAGATTTTTAGGACAGGAAGTTCCGCATTCTTACAACAAACTTCTTTTTTTATGCCGGGGTAATGCATACGATCAATTATGTCTCCCCAGGCATCCAATAGCAAGTGATTTCACGGAAATTACGCTAATGCATCGGAACCTCTCCCTTTAGCGATATCATCTATGCAGAGCACACGAGGTAACATGAGGGAGATCGAACAGTGGACTGCGAACCTCACCGGAATACTCATAGTAATCTTGCTCCTCTGTTCCTTAATCCTCTCGTTTTCGAACCTGCGATATGCAGCAGAGATATCATTGATAGATCCGGTCCTCACCTGGGCGTGGCCAGTCTGTATTGATTCACTGCTTGTATCCGGTTCGGGTGGCTTGTCTTGTCCGTCTTCCCCGGGGTAAGTATCGCATTCAATGTCGCGGTGAGTCCGGATACCTGGATTAGCCGGGCCACTCACGCCATCCCACCGATAACACTCATAGTATCAGTTGAGATCCTGCTCTCCGTTGTTCAATCTGATCTCTCTACCGCTTTACCTGTTCATGAACATGAACATGAACCGAACACCCGGTCTGTTACATCCCCTGTTACCATGTTACACCTGGCTGTTACACCGGATGTAACAACACAGCAGTTGTTACAGTTCTACCGGGATAACCCATCAGCCAGTTATGTCACTGCTGCATCTCACCTGAATATTAACCGGCAGACTGTTTCCCGTCATATATCACGGTTATTAGAAAGTGGTAAAATTTTTAGAGAAGGAAATCGGTTTGTCATTCCTGATCCTGATACCCAGGAATTCGTTTATATTGCCAAGTGAAAAGATGAATACAATTATTATTTACACAATGGAGAGTTGTCCAAACTGTAAAATTGAAAGAAACGCTGAACGGATTTGGTATCAAGTATGAAGAATAGAATATAGAGATGAAAGAAGCAATCATTGATCTCCGGTTATCATCGCCCAGGATGTAATCGTAAACCGGCATCTCATATACCGGATTTTAGGGAAGGTGATATGATCCGAGTTTATAAAAAGCCAGGCAAACCGTGAGCCACGTTCACCTTGAGTTTGTTATTGACGGAGAAACTCATGGTATCACGGTTCCATTGTATAATCCTCTCAAGGTTGGAACCCTGAACATTATCATAAAATGTTGCAGAAAAGACTGTCCGGGCTGGATGACAATCATGGAATAATTGTAACAGAGTTTCCCTGATTGAATTATTCCGGAACCACCAAGGGGATGAGAGGAATACATTAATGCCCTCACATTGCATAATAGTATCAGACCACAGAGCATTCGAAATTTCACATATATCAGGAGGATAGAAAATGGCAGAACCTTTCAATACGTCAATAACTCTCACCAAGGATGATGCCCGGCGTTTTCATGAATACGATAGTGATCCGTTTAAATACGAAAATGACCGGAGCAAAGCCGCAGCAAGCCGGGCCCGGCAAATTGCTCAAAATATCAAATTCTAATTCATGAATTTTAATTCTGCTGGGATAGTTCTAGTACATTTATCTGATTCTATTCTAATAGACGAATTTTCCTGTACATATAAAGAGGGGAGTCTCCCCTTGCAAAATTTCCTGAAACGTCATGCACATGATAACCAGAAAAAGAGGTTATCAATAACCTGGATTCTTGTTCAGAAAACAAAACCACGGTTTCCTCTTGGGTACTTTTCTCTTGCCTGTGCGAGCATTGACGTTGAGGATCTGAATGCCGGCGATACAAAAGGTTGTCCTAAATACGAACGGTTTCCTGCGTTATTAATCGGGAAATTTGCCATTGATGACCGGTATCATGGGAAGGGACTTGGTACTCAACTCATGGATTATGTCTATGCTCTTACCATCAAACTATCGGAAAATACCGGATGCCGATACCTGATCGTAGAATCAAAACCTTCCTCTGCCTGGTTCTACGAAGGAAAGTGTAATTTTATCAGGGTACGGGAACTCGACAGAGGAAATATCCTCTTTTATAAGAATGTAATTACTCTACTCTGAATGAAAAGAGTGATTCATCAGAATCCTGACTGAATATACTGCTACCCATTCATACTCACCCGTGAATGTCTGAACGGGGTATCATTTCTTTACCGTTTCCTTCTCTTTCAAAACTATTTTTTAACCAATACCACATGTTTTTACACTGGATTAATCCGGATTGAGAAATCGAACAATGGCAGACTTTGTTGCAAAGAGCACCGTGAAAAGTTCTGTGCGGAAACTCAACGCTCCGCTGAAAAGTATAATAGTGTTTTAGAATCATGACAGATTTCTAATTTTTTTTCTTGTGCTCTGGCTCAATCATTTTTAGAGGTGTTTCATCTGATAGTGAATGTAGATATCTTATGTATAGACATTCTGTATTAGCAGGTAGTGTCAGAAAATTGCTGTAAAAATGAATGACCCTTGAATCTACGATATTA
>CAZKGS010000200.1:0-4636 GCA_964552105.1 uncultured Syntrophaceae bacterium | reverse complement strand
ATATTTCGAGGATTAAAATTTGAGCCTGACGCAGAGATTGGGCAAAAGGGGACGTTATGCAAAGGTCTCATTTCATAGCAGACCCTACGTGCAGATTGCGTACCCTTGCTTTCTGCACTTTTGCTTTATATCACAAACCGGGATCATGTAATATGTGGATTGAGTTAAAAAATATTCATAAATATTATGGATCCGTGAAGGCCAATAACGGTATAACCCTCACAGTAAAACCGGGTACGATACACGGTGTCCTCGGTGAAAATGGTGCGGGTAAAAGCACATTAATGAAAATTCTTGCGGGGTATATCGGGAAAACGAGCGGTAAAATCCTGGTGAATGGCTCTGCTGAAAATTATCATACCCCTGCGCAGGCTGCGAAGCTGGGGATTGGCATGCTCTACCAGGAACCACTTGATTTTCCGCCTTTAACTGTTCTTGATAATTTCATGGTCGGTCAGACATGGGGCCTCGAAAATCAGAAGAAATTTTTCAGGAAAGAGCTTGAGTCCCTTGTCGGTCATTTTGAGTTTACACTTTATGCTGATGACGCTGTGAAAAAGCTCACCGTTGGCGAGAGGCAGCAACTGGAGATATTGAGGCTTCTGGCCCTGGGGATAGAAGTGTTGATACTTGATGAACCGACCACGGGAATATCGCGAGAGCAAAAAGAAACACTCTTTCAAGCCCTCAGGAAGCTTGCCTCCGAAGGTAAAAGCGTCATATTGGTGTCTCATAAACTACAAGATTCAGAAGCGTTATGTGATACGGTTACAGTTCTGCGCGAGGGTGTAGTAACAGGATCGGTTGATCAGCCCTATGATGAAGATACACTGTTGGAGATGATGTTTGGTGTTCCGCCCGGTACTCCGTCCCGATCTGCGGTAGAATACGGTGAAACGATTCTTTTCATGAATCAGGTTTGTGGCTCCGGCGGTCGCACCGGTCTTTCCGACTGTACGGTAAGCATAAAGCAGGGTGAGATGGTAGGACTTGCCGGTTTGGAAGGAAGTGGTCAGGGGGTTTTTCTCCGTCTTGCCGGTGGGATAACGCAGCCGTCTGTGGGATCAATCGAACTCCTGGGGGAAGAGGTGCAGGGAAAGAGTCCCCATGCCTTTAAGAAAGCCGGTGTTGTGTTCCTTCCGACCTCCCGCCTTGAAGAGGGATTGATGCCGGGGCTGAACATTACGGAACATTTTGCACTTCAGAATCATGAAGACGGATTTTTTGTAAAGTGGCACGAAGCCTCCGAAACAGCACAGGCAAAGATTAAAAAATTCCGTGTCATGGGAACGCCGGAATCGACGGTGGAAAGCCTGTCCGGCGGTAATCAGCAGCGTCTCCTCCTTTCCTTATTATCGAAAGATTCGACACTTCTTTTACTTGAACAACCGACCAGGGGGCTTGATGTGGAATCTGCCAACTGGGTATGGCAGCATCTCCACAAGTATTGTCTGCGCAGGACAAGCGTTGTCTTCTCTTCTTCAGATCTTGATGAGATCCTCATGGTTGCGGATCGTGTCCTCGTTTTTTTCGACGGTCGGATTGTGAAAGATGTCAGAAAAAACGAGACAAATATTGATGAATTGACTCGATCAATCGTAGGAAGGGTATAGTTTTGGAAATATTCATCAGATATTCCCGAGAACTTGTCCTGACATTGATCGTAGTGTTTACCTTTACTACGCTCGTTCTTCTGCTCGCCGGAGCCCCACCCCTTGCCGCCTATTATCAGATTTTCAAGGGATCATTAGGCTCATGGGAAAAACTGGGCTATGTGATCAGGGTTTGGATACCCCTTACACTCTGTGCATGCGGTCTTTTATATACTTTCAGGATCAATCTCTGGAATATTGGTGTCGAGGGCCAGGTCATGATGGGGGCCGTTTTCACCACATTCGTTCTCCGTTTCGGCATGGATGGACATATGCCGTTTATGTATCTTTGTGCAGCCTTTATTGCAGGGATCGCCGGAGGGGCAATCTGGGCGCTTATTGCCGGGTATTTAAAGACAAAAGGGGGTATTCATGAAATATTTGCAGGCCTTGGTCTAAACTTTGTCGCCCAGGCCATAATCCTGTGGCTCATCTTTGGGCCCTGGAAGCGGCCCGGCATTGCTTCCATGAGCGGCACGGAACTTTTGCCACGGGAATTGTGGCTTTCCTATGTGTCTCATATACGTCTTTCCCCGGTGGGGTTCATCCTTGCCGCCATTGCCATCGTTGTAACGGCTTTGATGCTCCGCTATACAAAAATAGGCTTATATTTAAGAGCCATCGGGAGCAATCTGAACGCGGCCCATATGTTCGACCTTGACCCCCGTGTATACATACTTATTGCCATGGTTTTTGCCGGCGGATTTGCCGGACTCGCGGGAAGCATACAGGTGACCGGCGTTTATCATCGCCTTCTTCCCGCAATATCAAGCAACTATGGTTATCTGGCCCTTCTCGTGGTGATGCTTTCCAATTACAATGTGTGGGTTTCCCCGGCAGTCGCATTCTTTTTTGCATGCCTTAATGTCGGCAGCATCCAGCTTCCGATGATGCTTCAACTGGACTCATCATTAAGCGGTGTCATCCAGGGCGCCCTTGTGCTGGCGGCGCTCGCCGTTCACGCATGGAGGATGCGTTCAAAGAGCTTGGAGGAACAGGCCGATTATGAATGATATCCATCTAACCATATTGTTTGCTAGCATTATCGCCGGAGCTGCCCCCGTTTTGCTGGCAACCATCGGAGAGACCATTACCGAAAAGGCAGGCATCATCAATTTATCCCTGGATGGTTCAATACTCCTGAGTGCCATGACCGCCTTTGTCGTTGCCTATGAAACGGGCAGCCTCCTCGTGGGTTTTGTCTGTGCCGCGCTGGTAGGGGGATTTGTTGCGGCTGTCGTCGCCGTCTTCAGTGTCTATCTTAACCAGTCGCAGGTGGCGGTTGGATTTGTCCTGACTCTCATGGCACGGGATCTTGCCTATTTTTTAGGCAATCCTTACACCCGCATCCAGGGGCCATATGTGTGTCAGCATCCGATTCCTTTCTTGCACGATATACCATTTTTTGGTGACGTATTTTTTAATCACACCTTCCCCGTTTATTTCAGTCTCCTTTTGATAGGATTGTGCTGGTGGTACATGTACCGTACTCCTCAGGGCCTGAAGCTCAGGTCAGTGGGAGAAAATCCGAGAGCGTGCTTTGCCAGGGGAATAAATCCGAGAGGAATACAGATGCTTTACGCCGTCTGTGGTGGGCTCTTCGTCGGGCTTGCAGGCGCCACTTTTTCCCTCTGCACAAAACCGGGTTGGGGCCGCCCGCAGGGAGCCGAAGGCACGGGATGGATCGCGCTGGCCCTTGTTATTTTCGGCGGATGGCATCCTGTACGGGCCGCTATCGGCGCCTACCTTTTTGCATTTTTACAGGTGATCGGCATATATTTCCAGGGCTGGCTCCCTTCCGTGCCCACCCAGGTGTTTCAGGTTGCCCCCTTCCCTCTCATGATTTTCACGCTGTTGCTAATCAATTTTTTCCAGAAAGAATCTGTCCTCAACTGGGCCGAAGGCAAGGCCTGGGTGAAATCGGCACTCGGAGCTTTTTCAGGAGCCATGCCAATGGCCCTGGGAAAGCCCTACAGGCCTGATTGATCTTGAAATTCCTTTTGACAAACTTCCCCTGATTGTCCATAATGCCTCCGAATTTGATTTTTGGCAATTCTGTTTATGTTCTATATACCGGTATTGCAGGAAATTTCGATACAGAAAAGCTTCTGAAATACCGGTGATAGGGGAGGAGTGTTTTAACGGTGGAAATAATAATGAGAAGAACCATATTCGATGCATCTATTCTTAATACGCTTCTTCACTGGATATCGTGGTTTCTTTTAAGACTCTTTGGGTGGCGCAAGGAAGGTGAACTGCCGGACATTCCTAAATACATCTTGATCGGAGCGCCTCATACCTCAAACTGGGATTTCCCCGTCACGCTTGCCTATGCCTTTGCCTACAGGGTCAAGGTGTTCTGGATGGGAAAAGACGTGCTTTTCCGGAGACCGTTTGGTCGCATTATGAGGTGGCTTGGAGGAATCTCCATTGATCGGACAAAGTCTCAAAATGCCGTGGCGCAGACGATACGGATCTTTAATGATATCGAAAAGCTGATTATGATAATTTCGCCGGAGGGGACACGCAAAAAAGTAAAATACTGGAAAACCGGCTTCTATAATATTGCCCATGGCGCGAAAGTTCCTGTGTTGCTGGGTTTCCTCGACTTCCGGCGCAAGGTCGGAGGGTTCGGGCCCGTGATTTTCCCGACAGGGGACATTGCGGTCGACATGGAAAAAATCCGGGCCTTTTATGCAACCATCACCGGAAAACACCCTGAATCATCAGGCCACGTGAATATTGCGGTATCCGGTTGACAGGGAACGCAATATTCATACCGGACAGTATTGATACTGTCCCCTGATTCTTTGTAGTATCTTTCAGGTCATTCTTGAGGCGTGGTCGGGTGATTCGGTAAAAAAACAGCTTGCTTTATTGTGGATATGGAGTAAAAGGTAATATTCATTGTAGGGTATTATCTTTTTTATTATGAGAGACTGCTATATCAAACCGCGCAATCCTCTTGTATAGGATTATGCGGT
>CAZKGS010000199.1:0-4643 GCA_964552105.1 uncultured Syntrophaceae bacterium | reverse complement strand
GCGCCAAAGCAATAAAAGAACAAATTTGCTAAAAGCGCAAGTTACTTTCCATTATAATGCCGACGTATCGGCATAGCGGAGCTTTTTACGAAAGACATCAATCTTCAGGAACAGGAGAATAATTTATGAACGTACAAGCTCTGCATAAAATCAGTTACGGGATGTATATATTAACATCCGGGAAAGACAATAAATTTAATGGCCAGATCGTAAACTCTGTTATTCAGGCAACTTCGGAGCCTGCAACTGTCGCGGTATGTGTGAATCATGACAATCTGACACATGAGTTTATAAAGAACAGTAAAGTTTTCACCCTCTCGACCTTATCGGAGGATGCCCCCATGAGTCTCATCGGCAACTTCGGATTTAAGTCAGGTCGGGATATTGACAAATTCGAGGGGATCAATATTAGAACAGGCCAAACCGGTGCTCCGATAGTCCTGGATTCTGCTGCAGCCTTCCTGGAATGTGAACTGATAAATCAAATGGATGTCGGCAGCCATACAATGTTCCTGGGCAGAGTCATAGACGGAAACATCCTGTCAGACAAAAACCCGATGACCTATGCGTATTATCATAACATCAAAGGAGGCAAGGCGCCAAAGAACGCACCTCATTACATCGGAATTGAAGAAGAAATTAACATTAAGGCAAAAGGAGAAAACAAAATGGACAAGTATGTTTGTACAATATGTGGTTATATTTATGACCCTGAAAAGGGGGACTCTGATGGAGGAATATCCGCTGGAACACCCTTCGAGGATCTTCCCGATGACTGGACATGCCCTATTTGCGGGGCAGAAAAGAATGAATTTGAAAAGGAGGATTAAACAGTGGAATTACAAGGGAGTGAGACAGAAAAGAATTTGCTGGCCGCCTTTGCCGGCGAATCACAGGCGAGAAACCGTTATACCTATTTTGCCTCAAAGGCCAAAAAAGAGGGTTATGAACAGATAGCCGCCATCTTCCTGGAATCGGCCGCCAATGAAAAGGAACACGCGGAAAGGGAATTCAAATTCCTCCAGGGAGGAGAAGTCGAAATTACGGGAAGTTTTCCGGCCGGTGTGATAGGCGACACGGCGGCCAACCTGAAGGCAGCAGCCGGGGGGGAGCATTACGAGTGGACCGAAATGTATCCTGAATTTGCCAGGGTGGCCGAAGAAGAGGGTTTTGCCGAGATCGCAGCGGTGTTTAGAAACATAGCAGTAGCGGAAAAAGAGCACGAGAAAAGGTACCTCGCCCTTCTCAAAAACCTCGAAGATGGAAAGGTTTTCAAAAAAGATAAGGTGGTAACGTGGAGATGCCGCAACTGCGGCTACATGCACGAAGGCACTGAGGCTGTTCAGAAGTGCCCGGCCTGTGACCATCCCCAAGCCTATTTCGAGTTGCTGGCGGAAAATTATTAACTATCTGGGGACACGATCCCGATTTGATGAAACCAAACCGGGTCATGTCCCCGATAATCGGTATCGTAGGAGGTGTCATGGACGACAAAATCAAGGATGCCATACATCAGGCATACACCGGTGAGTCAAAGGCTGCCCTGAGACTCAAGGTCTTTGCGGAAAAGGCAGAGCAGGAAAGCTACCCGCAGCTGGCCAAGCTTTTTAAGGTGATCTCATTTTCTGAAGAGATTCACGGCAAGAGAGCCCTGCGGTTACTCAGGGAGATCAAGAGTACGGAAGAAAACCTTGCAGACAGCTTCGAGTCGGAAACCCAGGTTGCGGGGGTTGCATACGGTAATTTCATAAAACGTGCGGAGGAAGTCGGAGATAAAACAGCGTCTTTATATTTCAGCCAGTCCAAAGATGTAGAGGAAGTCCATGCAAAACTCTACAAGGAGGCCCTGGATCATGTCCTTGAGGAGAGAGAGACGACATACTACGTGTGCACGGTCTGCGGGTATGTCTCTGACGGGATATTGCCTGAAGAGTGTCCTGTGTGCGGGGTAAGTAAAGAAAAATTTGTCAGATTTGAATAGGGGAAAAGAGAAAGGAGGTAGGCGATATGGCTGAAGAAGGCATTGGCTGTGGCAGACCGACTGGAGCCAGGGTAGGCGAGGCGGTCCCTGAAGAGAACATAAACGAAGAAGAAATCCAGAAAAAGGAGGTAAAAACCATGATACGGATTGGGGGGAAGGCCCCGGATTTCGAGGCTCCGGCGTTTCACGAAGGGACATTTAAACAAATCAAACTCTCTGATTATTTAGGAAAATGGGTGTTGCTCTGTTTCTACCCTGGTGACTTTACCTTTGTCTGACCAACAGAACTGACGGCAGTTGCCGCCCGTTATGAAGAATTCAAAAAATTAAGTGTTGAAGTGTTTTCCATGAGCGTGGACAGCGTTTTCAGTCATAAAATCTGGCAGGAAGAAGAATTATCCAAGATGATAGAGGGTGGAGTTCCCTACCCCATGTTATCCGACGCAGGGGGCAGAGTGGGAAAAATCTACGGAGTCTATGACGAGGATGCAGGTGTAAACGTTCGCGGACGATTTATTATGGATCCCGATGGTTTCATACAGGCCATGGAGGTTCTGACTCCTCCTGTGGGCAGGAATGTGGAGGAGACAATTCGTCAGGTACAGGCTTTTCAGCATGTCCGTGAGATGGGAGAGGTTACACCCTCCGGCTGGATGCCGGGCAAGCCAACCCTTAAACCGGGGCCGGATCTGGCAGGAAAGGTATGGAAGGTTTGGAAACCTGAACAGGCTTTCTGATAGACCTGTGTGTAAAAAAGTGTTGTCAGTTTCGCTTTTGTCTTCCGCGAAACAGGTAACGCATATACCTGGTTTCCAAGGCTGTGATAATTTGTTTAGTATAAAATTGTGAGTTTGCCTGTTAATTGAATTTGGCATTAATAATTAAAAAGGAGTCTGAAATGGGCAGTGTATTTGAAGCAAGTGATATTTTTGAGATTGCCATGAGGATAGAAGAAAATGGAGGTAATTTCTATCGATATGCGGTTCAGGTGGCAAAGGAAGAAGATGCAAAAGAGATGTTCAGCTGGCTTGCCGGTGAGGAAGATAAGCACAAAGCTCTATTTAAGGACATGCTTTCCAAAATAGAAACTCACGTACCTCCCGAGAGTTACCCCGGGGAATATGGTGCGTATCTTCATGAATATGCCGACAATAACCTCATTTTTAAAAAGGAAGTGATGGATGCTGAGATGGCCAGGATTACCGACACGCTTTCCGCTATTGATTTTGCAATCCGCCGCGAGCTGGATTCCATTCTGTACTATCACGAGATCAAGGGATTTATTGCCAAAGATCAACATGATTCCATCGATAAAATCATAAATGAGGAACGGAAACATTTTAAGACCCTTTCGGAGATTAAGAAAAAATACTCTTAGAAGGAGGAAAAAATGACAGAAAGACTCCAGATCTATAAATGTGAGGTTTGCGGGAATATCGTAGAGATGCTGCATGAAGGCAAGGGTGAGCTTGTCTGCTGCAACCAGCCGATGAAACTTTTCAAGGAAAATACCGTTGATGCGGCCAGAGAAAAACACGTTCCCGTGAAAGAGGTTGAGGCAGGCGTCATAAAAGTAAAAGTCGGAGATGTTCCCCATCCGATGGAGGAAAAACATTACATTGAGTGGATAGAGGTCATTTCAGATGGAAAGGTGTACAGGCAGTTCCTGAAACCGGGAAATGCGCCGGAAGCCGAGTTCCATGTTGAAGGCGGCCAGATTACGGTCCGCGAATACTGCAACCTGCATGGTCTGTGGAAAAACTGATTAAAGGAGGTATTTGTCTATGGATTTAGCTGAATATTTTGAGAAGACAAAGGGATACGGTGTTTTTGCAACAGCGGATTCTGAAGGCAATGTAAATGTGGCAGCCCTATCGAGACCGACAGTGATGGATGACGGAACGGCCGCATTTATCATGGCGGGACACCTGACCTATAACAATCTGAAGTCCAATCCTCACGCGGCGTACTATTTTGTGGAGCGTGGCGGTGATTTCGGGGGAAAGAGGCTGTATCTCACAAAGGTTAAAGAGGAAGAAAACATTGATTTGATTGAGAAATTGAGAAAGAAAAGATATCCTATTTTCACGATAAAGTACGACAACGAATCTAAATATGTTGTTTTCTTCCGCGTCGACAAAGTTTTGCCGCTTGTTGCAGATGGTGTACTGAAACCGGGCGCAAAGGTTGAAGGGTAGCTAAGCTCCGTTATTTGATCGTCTGTAATGGCGGTTGATTCCTGACAATCTTTATACATTGCCCTATCACTTGGATCGCATCGTTTTATGCAATTGCCCTCCCCTTGCCTGCCTGTGCGTTGCACGCAGGCAGGTGGGAAGGATTGAGGAAGGGGATAAAAGCGATGAAAAGAATTTTAATAAACCTTACAGCCATTGCCGTCTATGCCTTAATATTTAATTTTCCTGTTCTGGCCGCTAAATCACCACCTGTGAAAGGCGCCGCCCTGCCTGAAATAAACCTCGCCGTACCCTCAAAACACAGCGATAGAAGCTACCTCGGCCTTCCCGCTTCCGGTTTTTTCAAAATAGATGAAATCAAGGCGAGGGTGGTGATCATTGAGATTTTCAGCATGTACTGCCCTCACTGCCAGAAAGGGGCTCCGGAGGTGAATGAACTGTATCGGGAAATAGAAAACAATCCA
>CAZKGS010000198.1:854-4646 GCA_964552105.1 uncultured Syntrophaceae bacterium | reverse complement strand
GGTGAAAATTTTAACCGCAGGAATACATTGAGTATTTTGAGGATTAAAATTTGAGACTGACGCCGAAATTGGGCGAAAGGGGGCGTTTTGCAAAGGTCTCATCACTTACCAGAAACCTGACCTGTGATACGCCTTGTCCTCGGCCGATTATCAAAATCAAGGAGAATAATCTGCTGCCATGTGCCCAATGTCATGCGACCATCCACAACGGGGACTGTAAGAGATGGACCGAGAAGGGCTGCCCTTACGTGAGAGTATCCGTTTCCATCACCCCATCGTGCATCATGACTATAATAAATATCCCGTGGTGCAATCCTTTCAATTGCCTTTCTTAAATCATCAATTACACCGCTTTCATATTCTATCGTTGTTAATGCTGCCGTTGACCCGGGAATAAAAAGGAGAACATGTCCCTCAGATATACCGGATTCGGCAATTTTTTTCATAACTGTGCCTGTAATGTCCACAATGTCCGTATTGCCTGTTGTAGAAAGAGAAAAAGAAAAATTTGAAATTTTCATGAGATTGTCTCCTTTGCCGATTGTTGAAAACTTCGAGAATGCTAACACAGGCTAATGCAATATTCAATGATACATGCGTTGATAAAAAATCAATCTTGCCATTGCTCTCAATATCTGATAGCTATAATTTCTCTTGTACGAAAATCATAAAACACAGGATATTCAATAAAATAGAGGCAATATTATTGTGGGAAAAGACTCGATAAAACAGGCTCAGGAAGTTCTGAAAATAGAAGCGGAAAGCATTTTAACCCTCGTTGACAAGGTTGATGAAAACTTTTCCAGAGCTATCGACATGATATACAAGTCAAAAGGACGGGTCATCATCACAGGAATAGGCAAATCCGGTCTTGTCGGAAAGAAAATTGTTGCCACCCTGACCAGTACGGGCACACCTGCCCTCTTCCTGCACCCCGTAGAGGGGTTGCATGGTGATCTCGGTATCGTCACAAAGAATGATGTTATGCTGGCAATCTCCAACAGTGGTGAAACGGATGAATTAAACATGATCATTTCAAACACCGAAAAGGTGGGAGTCCCTCTTATCGCATTTACTGGCAATGTGAACTCAACCCTTGCCAGATTGAGCGACGTGGTCATCGATGTGGGTATTGAAAGGGAAGCCTGCCCTTTCGGTCTCACCCCGACATCAAGCTCCACCGCCACATTAGCCATGGGAGATGCGCTGGCCGTAGCACTGATAAAGAAAAAAAATTTTACAGAGAAGAATTTCTTTAAATTTCACCCGGGAGGACATCTGGGACTGAGACTGATGGCAAAGGTTAGAGATGTCCTGATTGCTGGTGATGAAATCCCCAAAGTTTCCCCCGGGTCCCAGGCATTGGATGCCATCAAGATAATTGACGAAAAAAACGTCGGCTTTGTTCTCGTTACTGATCAGGAAAATCACCTGATAGGCATACTAACGGATGGCGACGTAAGACGTTTTGTTAAATTGGGGATAAATTTCAAAGAGAAAATTGTCGATGAATTGATGACAGAATCCCCCATGACTATCAGTCCGGACAAATCCCTCGCCGATACAATAGAAACCATGCAGAAGAAAGAGATCACCACACTGGCTGTTGTAAATGAGAAAGGTCAGCTTGATGGATATGTTCATTTGCACGATATCCTTGGAAGAGGAGGAACGATAAAGATTTCGGTTCCTGTCTGATTAGGAGAGATTTGATGCCAATCTACGAGTTTGACGGAAAGAAGCCCGGGATTTCCCCGAAAAGCTTTGTCCATCCAGAAGCCGTTCTCATAGGCGATGTGACCATCGGTAGCCGATGTTTCATCGCTCCAGGCGTAGTCATAAGGGCGGATTGCGGGCCGGTGATCATCCAGGATGATACGAGCATACAGGACAATACGGTAATCCATGTCAATCCGGGCGCAAAAGTTATTATCGAAAGGGAAGTTCTCGTAGGACACAGTGTTGTCTTACATGACGTCCATATCAAGTCGAGGTGCGTCATAGGTATGGGGGCAGTTTTATTATTCGGAGTGGTCTGCGAGGAAGGTGTTTTTGTCGGCGCCGGATCAGTTGTTGCGAACGGCATGCATATTCCCGCCGGAAAACTTGCAGCCGGAATGCCCGCAAAAATAATCAAGGATGTAACTCCCGAACAAAAATCGTATGCCAGATTCGGAGTTGAGGATTATTTAAGACTCACTGAAGAATATCTAAAGGGAATGAAGCTGATTTCCCAATGAAAATATCATAATCACGAATCGTTGGACTTCAACCCTCCCTTCTTGTTCCAGTATTGATCCTCTTTTTCATATTCCTCTATCATTTTTCTCTCAACGTAAAGTCTGTTTTTCTCAAATTCTTCGAAATCCATCTCTTCGGGAAGAAATTCAAGAGAACCAAAACGAATGACAACCCTGCTGAACGGCTTGGGAACCATGAAACTGTCCCAGCTGCTAAATATCCATGGTTTTTCATAAAGAACAAAGGTGGGGCAAAGTGCGGCTCCCGACTGCTGCGCCAGGGATATAAGGCCTGGTTTTATGACACGGGGAGGTCCCGTAGGACCGTCTACAATATGGCCGGCAAGCTGGGTTTTAATAACTTCATCAACCATTCCCATCAAAGCCTTTTTGCCTCCCCGGGAACTTGATCCACGCACCGGTATCCCACCACACATCCGAGCAATATCAGCTGCAAAATCCCCATCTCTGCTCTGAGAAACCATAACACTAATGGGCCTTTTGAATCTTTTGGGAAGATAAAATCCTGCAAAAAACCTCTGGTGCCAGAAGGCCAATATAACACGCCCATTGTTTTCCAGATGGTTTCTGATTTCCTTCTCATTTTCGAAGCGCAACCTTATGATTTTTGCATACAAATTTAGAATATAGTACGCAGGAAAGGTCAATAAGTACTTAACAATAAAATACTTTGTTTCTTTTTTTAGATTCACTTTGATCCGGATATTTCTTTGTATTTGAAATATCAAAGGGGTTAGGTCGCAAAGACCCACCCCCCCCTAATTCCCGATGGTAGGCGGTACTGGATTTGAACCAGTGACTTCTACCGTGTGAAGGTAGCACTCTCCCACTGAGTTAACCGCCCATAGTTTCGATTCATATATCTTAAAGAAATCTCTTTTTCAAGACAAAAAACCGGATGAATTCCAGACAACATCATACTATCCTGAAAATGATTAAAGATACTCAAGAGATAGTATAAATTATAGTATTGACAGAAAACTGCTTTTCTTATTATACTTGATTTAACGTCACGCTGATTTCTGAGCGGAATTAATTTAGATATTCTGTTTGCTTGATGTTTCACTTCAGTAATCCGATCAGCCGCACTTAATAAGACTTCTCAACGGTTCATCTTCCTTCTTCTGAACACTTGCTGATAACTAAAGAAAGGAGAACAAAGATACTATGAAAAAATTTGAATACCAGATAACCATTCATCCTGTGGAAACCTTCAAGCAGGTGGCCTTTTTCTGTACCCAGGAAGGAGAATGCAGCCTGGAGGAACTTCCCTCCGACCAAGTCAAAGTTCTCCAGACACTCTTGAATGAAAGGGGGCAACAGGGCTGGGAACTCGTCGATATGTCCTTCGGCAAGGATGGTCTTCTGGCAATCTGGAAAAGCGAAGTAAAAGTAAACGGTTAACAATAAAAAGGCGGGGAAGCAAAAATTAATGGAAACTTTGAGACCTTTGCAGAATGTTCAATTTTGTTTAAGTTTAAGTAAGGCGAAAATTTTAACCACAGGAACATATCGGATGTTTCGAGGATTA
>CAZKGS010000198.1:0-844 GCA_964552105.1 uncultured Syntrophaceae bacterium | reverse complement strand
AAAGTTGAGCCTGACGCAGAAATTGGGCAAAAGGGGACGTTATGCAAAGGTCTCACTTTATAGCTAACCCACCCAGGCATTGACACACTACCATCTTTATTTTATACTGAAAATGTAAGAAATTAGGAATTGTAAGGTTGTTGCATGATGAAAATATTTTTATAACGAAGTCAGGCAACAGCCTGGTGGGTTCTTATTCTTCAGAAAGAGGATAAGGACTCGTTCAATGAATCCTCTTTACAAAAGAAAGGAGGAGATTAAAATGAAGGCAGTTGTTATTTTTACCGGAACAGGGCCAATTCTGATTTTAACTTCTTATGAATCCATGACTAATGCTGATTTTGTTGAGAAGCTTGCAACGAAGGGGATTAAAAAATTTATCGCTGTTGAGCTCCCCATGGAAAAGGTCAAAAAAACATATGGGGAGCGTTTTGTGGTTATCATGGAGGATCTTTATCAAACCGATGACTTACGGGTTCTTGACTACAACGGGTACAACATTTTTGCCAACTTTTCCTTTGCAGAACTGGGAGAACCAGTTTATTACGAACCATAAATAAAGAAGCGTTTGCTCACCGCAGGAAAATGTGAAAAGGCAGGCCGATACATTTGGCCTGCCTTTTCTCTAAGAGTGTCACACTATACCTGCAATTTTACCTGTCAGGCAAACTGTATTATTTTTTTTCGCTCACAAATATTTTTCCTTCACATAACCAATCAGTAAAAATTCTTCCCGAACAGTTCCTGACTCAGACCGATCAGGTCTGCCCATTTCAATGGACCTCCCTTGTCGGGGGGAAATCCGGTGCCCCATATCATTCCCACATCGATCATCCGCGGATCA
>CAZKGS010000197.1:0-4647 GCA_964552105.1 uncultured Syntrophaceae bacterium | reverse complement strand
ATGATAATATTAATTTATTAACAAATAATCATGCAACACGAACAACAACTTTTGAGATAGTTAAAAAAATATCAAAGTATGCTCAGAAAGGAGAAAGTATATTCTTCTATTATGCAGGGCATGGTTTTTATAGTGATGGGAAAAATCTATTATCATGTGTTGACACCTCCCTCTCATCTCTTCATGATACGTGTATAAGTCTTCAGGATATTCTAGGAATTTTTAATAAATCTAAATCAACTCAAATCATGCTTTTTTTAGATTGCTGTCATAGTGGCTTGGAGTTTGATACCGATGTTCGTAGTCCCATTTCGCTTTTCTCAACAGATGATCTGAAATATGAAT
This sequence comes from uncultured Syntrophaceae bacterium, assembly GCA_964552105.1. GTDB lineage: Bacteria > Desulfobacterota > Syntrophia > Syntrophales > UBA6807 > CAZGAK01. Next base: position 4,302 of record CAZKGS010000197.1, on the reverse strand, counting down.
ATGCTGATTCTGAATATTTATCAGGATTTTCTGCTTGCAAAGGAGATGAGAAGTCTAATCCAGATTTGGAAAATAAACACGGTGCATGGTCTTATTTTTTAATTAAGGCACTAAATGGAGAAGTCGACGAGAATATTTATAGAGAAGGCCTTCTATTTAGTGATGATCTGCAAAAATATCTTAAAAATGAAACCTATAATCGCATCAAAGGGATAACTACAGATAAAAGGAATCAAACACCTATCCAGTTTGGAAAAAACACTGATAAATTTATTGTTGCTGATGTTTCAGAAATTCTTTCAAAGAAAATAGTTACAAGAGCATCCGACTCAATAAGATTTGAGAAAATTACTATATTAAATGAAGAAGAAGATTATGTTGAAAATCTTCCCGGTTTCATAAGAGGAAGGCATAAAGAACCAAAAGAGATATCCGATTACCATGATAGCTGGATAAAAAGTATCGCCCAAAAGTTGCTTGAAAGAGAAATTGACAAAGTTGGTAATGGACTTAGAAAAATATTAAAATTGAAAAGGAAACAAATAATAAGCACCACTGTCGATCAAGGGATTGGTGAGATTGTTACAACAGAATTTGATTATTTGGAATTCGGGGGACACCTTACTAATTTCGGGAATGCGATATTTAATCCACGAAACGAGTGACAGCGCCCTTTCTTGAGTTAGGGGGATAGGCTACTTAATGAAAATCTGCAAGAGATATTTTGGAGAATTTGAGGAATCTGAAGTTGATGTTGTGGATGTAAGTCCCGCAACAGAACTGGCGGATTATGTGGATTCCCGTTTCCACGGGAATGAGGGGATCACGGGAATGACAGAGGGGAGACAGACATTAGCGTTGAGGATATCAATGATCTTTACCTCCAGTGCAAAGAATATCTTGGTGTGATGGATCCATCAGATCCGTTTATTCGTGATTCCTAAGAAACGCTTTTTTGTAATGTATTTGCAATATCGGTTTTACTGTGGATCAGTTGTTGCAAAAAAGGACTACGAAACCGCCTGGACGGAATTTGAAAGGCGATTCGAGGTGAAATATGGATATCATAAAATTGCTGAAGGCTGGCGAATCTGAAACCGTTGAATTCAAAGCCGGATTCAACAAGGAGGCCATTATATCCCTAGTGGCATTTGCCAATACAAAGGGTGGTAAGGTCATCGTCGGCGTAGATAGCAAAGAACGTGTATGCGGTGTCGAAGTTTCCCCGGAAACAGTGCAGCGGTATCTGAATGAAGTCAAGGTTGCCACATATCCTCAAATTATACCCAACGTTGATGAGCATGCAATTGACGGAAAGACCGTTCTGGTATTCGAAATAAGCGAATACCCCGTAAAACCGATCTCCTTTAAGAACCGTTATTACAAACGGGTTAAGAACAGCAATCATCTGCTCTCACTGGATGAAATTGTGGACCTGCAACAACAGAGTCTAAGCATCTCTTATGATGCCTATCCGCTGAAAGAAAACCTGTCTTCATTGGATAACGCCCTGCTGGAACGATTTATTGAAACAACAAACTCAAGAGGTCGGATTAATCTTCAAGATGACCTACTGACTAACTTAACGAAGCTAAAATTAGTCCAGGCCGGTAAGCCGACTCTGGCTGCCATGCTGCTCTTCGGTAACCACGGCTATTCCATTCATATCGGAAGGTTTAAATCCGAAGATACGATTATTGATGATCTGTTGATAAAAGATCCTCTTCTTGTCGCTCTTGATGAAACCATGGTCTTTATAAAAAAGCATATCAGTCTTTCCTACCGGTTCAATGGGAGCTTAAAGCGGAAGGAAACGTGGCAGTACCCGCTGGAGGCCATTCGTGAGTTGCTTTTAAATTCTGTTGTTCACCGTGATTACAGGCATTCATCGGATATCGTCATTAAAATTTTTGACGATAGGATTGTATTTACCAATCCGGGCAGGATTTACGGCAACCTGACCATTGAAGATCTTGAACGGGATGATTACGTATCGTCCATCCGCAACAAGCTGCTTGCAGAATCGTTCTACCTGATGGGAGATATCGAAAAATATGGGACAGGTTTTATACGAATTCGAAAAATGCTGACAGATTATCCAGGCGTCTCTTATAGCATAACCGAAACAGGTGACTTTTTTAAGGTGGAGATGCGCCATACCCCCATAAAGACCCCTATAAAAACCCCCTCAAAGACCCCCATGAAAGCCGAAGATCAAGATGTTTATTTAACGGGGCTTGAGGATAAAATCTTTAAGCAGATACAGACAGATAATCATATTACCTTTGAAAATATCGCAACAAATCTATCCATCAGCAGGAATACAGTGATAGAATATGTTAATAAGTTGAAAAGTAAAGGGGTTCTCAAAAGAGCAGGCAGCAGAAGAGGCGGCCACTGGGAAATAATTAGACCAGCTACAGCTAATCGGGGCTAATCGGGGGACATCTTACTGATTTCGGGAATATAGAGACGCTTCCCATATTTCCTTCGGATTTCCCCCTCACCAGCTAGTGCAGAAGGTATTTGATACGAGTAGGCCGAAAGGCTCCTTATGCCGCTTGAGTTCAAAGAGAATTGCCGGTCACTGCGGCGCATTGTTCAGTCTGTTTTTGATGAACTGCCTTGCCCGTAAATCAACTCGGAAGATATTGACTTCCGAGCTGATTCCGAGTTGTCTCACGGTGTAAGGGGTCTTGATATGAAGGCAGGAGGTATTCATTAAATGAAAGCCACATTATTTAAAGAAGTCGGATGGTTTCTATCAGCGCTTATTGACAATATTGACATGGGCATCATTGGTCTTCCCGATATTCAGCGGCCATTTGTCTGGAAGGCAGCAAAAGTTCGAGATCTTTTTGATTCCATGTATAAAGGCTTTCCTGTGGGCTATCTCCTTTTCTGGGCAAATGGCCTGGAAAATGGACATAAGCAGATAGGAGTGGACAAGAAACAAGAAGTGCCCAATCTTCTAATCATCGATGGACAGCAACGGCTAACCGCGCTCTATTCTGTCATGAAAAATGTCCCAATTGTAAGGCAAGACTATACACAGCAAAAGATAATGATTTCATTTTGCCCGAAAGATCAAGTGTTTGATGTCACTGATGCTGCCATCGTTAAAGACCCTGAGTGCATAGCAGATATAAGTGTAATTTGGTCGGATGATTTGGGGTTGTATTCTTTCACAACTGAATTTATTGAAAAGTTGCGCCAAAATAGAGAAGTATCAAAAGAAGAAGAAAAGCAAATCGCTGATACCATCAACCAGCTTCACAATTTAAGAGGCTATCCTTTTACTGCGCTTGAATTATCTCACACTATAAACGAAGAACAGGTTTCCGAAGTCTTTGTCAGGATTAATAGCAAGGGGGTTACGCTAAATCAGGCCGACTTTATTCTTACCTTAATGTCGGTCTTCTGGGACGAGGGACGTAAGCAGTTAGAAGAATTTTGCCGTACAGCAAGACAACCTTCCGTTGGGGGGGGCTCTTCTTTTAATTACTTCATACAGCCAGCGCCTGATCAATTACTGCGCGTATCGGTTGGCCTTGGATTCAGACGAGCAAGGCTGCAATATGTATATTCAATATTACGCGGTAAAGATCTTGAAACCGAACAGTTTTCCGAGGGAAAACGTATTGAACAATTTGACGTATTAAAAAATGCGCAAGCGGAAGTTCTTAATTTGCAGAATTGGTCTGAGTTCTTTAAAACACTTATGCAAGCCGGGTTTCACGGGTCATCGATGATCAGCTCTCAAGCGGCTTTGCTGTATGCTTACGTTTTATTTCTTGTTGGAAAGAAGGATTTTCTGCTTGGCGCGCACGACCTGCGCAATATAATAGCTCGTTGGTTTTTCATGTCTTCTTTGACTGCCCGATACAGCTCATCGCCGGAGACGACGATGGAGGCAGACCTCGCGCGGTTAAGATCAATTAAAAATGGTGACGATTTTATAAGGACTTTGGATCAAATTATTTTTGACACACTCACAGAAGACTTCTGGAATATCACTCTCCCTAATAGCCTGTCCACATCTTCTGCACGAAGCCCGTCGCTCTTCGCTTATTACGCGGCTTTAAATCTGCTTGATGCCCAGGTACTTTTTTCACAAATGAAAGTTTCCAAATTGATTGATCCTGCTCTTAAAGCGAAAAAATCAGCCATTGAGCGGCATCACTTATTTCCCAAGAACTATCTCAAAGAAAAACTGAAGATCACGGAACTTCGCGATACGAATCAGATTGCGAATTATGCTCTCGTAGAATGGACTGACAATATAGACATTTCTGATGAAGC
>CAZKGS010000196.1:0-4658 GCA_964552105.1 uncultured Syntrophaceae bacterium | reverse complement strand
GGCAAACCACGGAACTAATAACGGAGCAAGTTATGGAACAACCGGGATAATAGGAACCGCCCTTGAGTTTGATGGGACTGATTATGTGGACGTGGGCAATAACGCAGTCCTGACCCCGTCGGATATTTCTATTTCAGCGTGGATAAAGGCATCAACACTGGATACCTATAATGGTATAATTACCAACAAACCCGACGCAAATCACGGGATAAATCTGCAAATAGGAACCAGCCGAATAGCCGCTCTTGTCGGTGATGGCTCCGCATACACATATGTTAATACCACCTGGGCGCCTGATGTGGACATATGGTATCATATTGTTATTACCCACAACAGTTCAGATAATAACAACATTCTTTATGTCAACGGGAATAACGAGAACGAAGCCACAAGGGCATTAGCATATTCTACACCTGTGAATACTATAATAGGAAGGTTCTACACGGGTTCACTCCCCTTTAATGGCCTTATCGATGAAATCAGAATATATAATAGGGTGTTATCGTCTGACGAGGTCACCGATCTTTACAATAAAGGTACGGAGTAGAGAGTATAGAATCGTGATCATCTAGTACCAACCTGACTCACCAGATCATAGATTGGCAGGAAGAGCCCGGCGATAATAATTGCAAAGAGAATTCCCGCTATGATTAGAACAGTCGGTTCGATCATCTTTCCGATAGTAGCCACGAGGAGAGAGAGTTTATTTCTGTAATTAGTTGCGATATTTTTCAACTGTTCATCAAGTGTTCCGCTCAATTCCCCAATATTAATCATTCTGACAACGAATGAAGGGAAAATTACAGCATTCTTGAATGAATCCGAGATAGTGTCACTTCGCGTCAGGCCCTTGATAACATCTCCCAGCTTTTCCCGGTAGATCTCATTTCTGATAGAATCCTTCAATATATGCATGGTCTGTACAATATCTATACCTGCATTGATCAACAGACTGAAGTACTCTGTAATGAAGGCAAGATTGGATGCTGAGATAATAGTTTTAAGAACAGGAAGTTTAAGCAGGAGGGCATCAGCAATCCATCTTACACGTTGGTTCCCTTTATAAAAAATGACGAAAATAAAAATAATAGAGACCATTCCGAGAAGCAGTAAGGGAAAATAGCCTTGCAGAAAAGAGGAAATACTCAGAAGACAACGGGTAATTGCAGGAAGCGAAACATCCATCTCTTCAAAAAGACTGATAATTTTAGGCACGACATAATAAAACCAGAATATAACACCGGCACCCATCGTAATAAATACAAATGACGGGTAAAGCAGGGCCTGTTTTGTGTCACTTAAAATAGCTTCAACTCTCTTAATATGTTCCGAGGCTTCCATCAGCATCTGATCGAGTTTACCCGTTTCCTCTCCTATATGGATCATTGGTATTATGGTCTTGGGGAAAATATGCCTGTATTTGTCTGCTGTTTCCGAGAATGTAGCCCCTCCCTGGATTCTTGTTACCACATCATCTATGTTACTTTCGAAACCAGGCATATCAATACCGCTTGCCGCTTCCTTCATTGCAGTAGTCAAGGTTATACCCGAACGGAGCATCATTGAAATATTGCTCAGGAATTCAGCCTGAAGAGCTCTCGTTAACTTCTTGCGGGTTATCAGGTGTATTTTTTCAGTGATAAAGGAGGCGATAATTCCCATTTTCCTTACATAAACAAGGGTGCCATTATCTCTTTCCAGGTGGAAAGAGGCTGACATTTCATCCTCGTATGGAAGGCTGATGATACCGGAACTTATTCTTCCGGTCGGTTCAATCAATTTATATCTAAAATAACCCATCCTTCACTATAATCTTTCTTTTTTCCGGTTCAATTTACATCAAATGACCCAGAACCCTTATTGCCTCTTCAACCGTCGTGATTCCCTGTTTTACCTTGGCTACAGTTGTATCGAAAATATCTACAAAATCATTCCCTTTTTTTGCCGTGCTGACGATTTCGTTTAATTCGGCTTCTTTCTCAATCAAGCGGGTTATCCTTTTATTGACAGACAATAACTCATACACGAGGGTCCTGCCAAAATATCCCGAACCGTTACAGAGTTCACATCCTTTACCTCGATAAAGTTTTTCTACAGAGGGATCTCTTAAATATGTTTTCTCCCATTCAGCAGGTTCATACTCTTCCTTGCAGCCATTGCATATTCTGCGAACCAGCCGTTGACTGATAACTCCTATTAATGAATCTGAAATGAGGAAGGGTCTTATTCCCAGGTCCCGAAGGCGTGGAATGGCCCCAGCAGCACTATTGGTGTGCAAGGTAGAGAGAACTAAATGCCCCGTGGTAGATGCAGTTATAGCTGTAGCTGCCGTATCGGTATCACGGATTTCACCTACCAGAATAACATCAGGATCATGTCGCAAAAAGTATCGTATGGCATTTGCGAAATTATAACCGGCCTTTTCATTTACCTGCGTTTGTCTCAAAAGGGGTATGCTGTATTCAATGGGATCTTCGACAGTAAGAACATTTTTTTTAAGAAGATCGAGTCTCCTGATTCCCGCATAAAGGGTAGTAGACTTTCCTGATCCGGTTGGCCCTGTAAGGAGGACGATGCCGAAGGGTTCTTTAAACATGTTTTCGATCTTTTCTATATCCTCTTCAAAAAATCCAAGCTGTGTCATTCCCATAAGAGCTATTCCCATTGGCAAGACTCTCAATACAATATTTTCACCATATGGAGAGACAACGGTGGAAACCCTGAAATCGTAATCATTGTTGAGGATACTGGCCGAAAAACGTCCGTCCTGAGGCAGTCTTTGCTCCGCAATGTCCATCTCCGCCTTCATTTTAACACTTGCGATAATTCTTCTAAAAAGCGGAGGCAATGACAGGACAGAAGTCATAACACCATCAACACGAAGAGCAACATTGATAGTTCTTTCCATCGGTCTGATATGTATATCGGTAGCACGCATTTTAACTGCGAGGTGCAAAATGTGCCTGATCAGATTATCCATTCCTCTTGCCATTTCCGAATCACGGGACAGGATATCGATTTCAGTTTTGATCAATTTTTCAACCGGATTGTCTATAAAATAGTAGGATTTATTGATAACATTGGCTATTTTTGTCGGTTCAGCTATATAAAATCTGGGTAATAAACCGGTATGTCTGGATATCAATTGAGCAATTTTTTCATTCGCCACAGTAGATGTGGCTACCTCGATTGATTTATCTGAAATGCGAAGGGGGAAAAAATTATTGTTTAAGCATAGGTTTTTATTGAATAATTTCAGGGCATTCTTCTCCGGCAAAAGTTCCTCCACATCTACATATGGAATGTCTTCCTGCTCGGAAAGGGCGGTGGCAACATCGTATTGCGTCACAAAGCAGAGCCTTTCCAAAATCTCTCCTAACTTCCCTCCAGTGATTTTCTGATCCTGCAGAGCATATACGATGTGTTCTTCATTTATAAGCCCCTTTTCCTTCAATAGAAGGCCGATTGGCTTTTTTGTCTTCGTATCAGTCATCTTTGATTGCTACCCTCCGTTACATAGCAGAAAAATAGTTGTTTGATCAGGAAATCCGGTAATTTCGAGATCCTTTTCACCTTGAAAGCGACTGACCGCCTTCATCAGCCTTGACCCGACGGTTCCATCCAAATAATAAGTATACAGTTTGATTGCACCAAGGAGCTCTTCTAACTTTCTTATTTCCTCACCATTATAGCCAGGATAGAATTTCGTTATCCTGGTTACTGGTTTCCAGAGAAGAAAATATATTTCCTTACCCGTTTTCTTTGAAGTAAAACTGAAGACAGCGTGGTTGTTTCTTATGTTTTCCGTCAAGTGATCAAGCTGAATCAGTTGATATCCCGTTTCCTCGTATATGGAATCGGCAATATCTTTAAAACGGTTTATTCTCATTGCCATGAAGAACTTACTTTCGTAATCAAGCAGATTATAATATGCCAGAAATTGAGATAATGCCGCTGGAACAAGAGGTTTTTCATGAAGGGCCGGTTTATCCGATAGATCAGAGACAGGGGTCTTTTCAGATAAAACCGCTTTATCAATAGTCTGATTCTCGGTGGACGCTGCAGTTTGCTTGTAAAAAAACCGTTTAATATTAAGATGATCTACTTGGGGAGTCAGTTTAATATACAGAATGCCTCCTGAGATTAGAAGGATCAATATCATGACAGCCGACAAGGCATAACGAGCCCCTTTCCAACCTGTTTGTTCATCGAATCTCATATCTTTTAGAGCTGTATTCACGACGGATTTATCAATATTTGTGGTATCGTGAAGAAAAGCAACATAAAGGCATCTGTCCATCAATATATTGATCTTCCTGAAATTTCCCTGGCTATATCCATAAATCCTTCGGAAAGCTCTATTGGTAACATCGGTTTTCCCTCGATTTCCCGCCATATTGAGTTTGAACAGGATATAATTTTTTAATTCACTCAGGATAAGCGGTTGGGCCTCTGCCATAATGATAATGCGGCTTTTTAATTGTCTTAGCTCAGGTGAATCCAGTTTAGCTATTAATTCAGGCTGACCGACAAGCAGGATTTGTACAAGTTTTTCCCGATCTGTTTCCAAATTGGAGATCATACGGATTAATTCGAGATTATTAAGACTGAGATTCTGGGCATCATCAATAATGATAGCGCAATTTTTACCATTTCTG
>CAZKGS010000195.1:0-4658 GCA_964552105.1 uncultured Syntrophaceae bacterium | reverse complement strand
CCACCTCAATTTCTAATATTTTCATTTCTCAAATCCTTCAGCATGTTTTTCTAACGGTGGCGGTCAGTGGTAGCCAGGGATTCGGGGGCTTCAATAGAAAACCAAGGTGTTAAATTTGGCACTTTATTTCTAATTGGCGCCCCCCTAGCTATCCACTGAAGTGCCTGGTTATGATTTTTGCTGCTATCCAAAATCTTTAAATTCAGTTGTTATCGCCTGATATCAACCCAGCCAGAGCTCCAACGATTCCTTTTGTCCGGTTTTCGACATCAAGCAAATCCTTATCGTTCGGGCGTCCTAAAATATTACCCAGACGTCCTTGAGTATTCATATCCGTTTCCTTGTGAAATTGACCAATGATATGCAATTGATCCAGAACCGTATACCCGAGATGCTCTAAAAATGAGCGTAGCCACATGGTCATGGGAAGCGCCTCATTTTTACCGATATGTGTCCCAGCATAAGTACAAAAACATATACCATACTTTCCGGATTTTAAGGGCGATGATGGTATTATTTTTCCTTGATCGCTATAAAATTGGAGCTTCTTTTTTAGGAAACCCATCATCCGTTTCGTAGGCAACCAAACGATGACAGGTGAACCTAAAAAAATTAGATCGTATTCGAAAAAATCAACATCGACATCAGATGTGAATTTTATGAAATCAACTTCAATGTTTGTTTCTTTAAGCGTATCGTAAATCCGTTGAGCGACTTTTTCGGTATTCCCTCCTATCGAATCATACAAGATTAAGCTTTTCATTATTCATCCTTTTTCTTTTTTCGTGTCGCCTGATTTATCACCCAGACTTCTTTTCCAAAATGAGGAACAATTGCCAAAACAGTCGATAGTGTCATAACGCTATCATCACCTGCCTGGTGGAGCGACAATTTCGGCGCGGAATCAGGTCAGGTGTATGAATTTGTTATGCTTTATTATTATCATTTTTGGTGTCTAAAGTATATTTTGAATCTTTTAAAACTCTAACGTACAAAATTAAAGCCAAAACTGTAAATAAAATTTGTAATACTCTCAAAATACTTTCTGAATAGTTGTAAAATTTACTTTTCTTGATAAAACATTCTTGTTTATGTCTCTTCTCATTAGTGTTATCTATCGAAGTTCTTAAGTTTCTCCATGCCTTCTCGTAAGAATCCTTCCATTTCTCTCCGACAGTCTTACTTTTCCAGTATTCCCAGTCTTTTGCTGTAAACCTTTCTTTTTTAAATTTTCCTGACTCCTCAACAGTTTTGTTCCAGAGCCCTTCTAATGCAATCGCTAGATTTCTTAGCAACATTTCGTTCATTTCAAGCCATCTTGCATTTGTCTCTCCATATAATTTCGATAAAACCAGGTCTTGTTCTATTTGTTTTTCGAAATTATTATCCTTCTTTCCGCTTATGAATTCGTTGCCAATGCTTAGAAGTAATACGATTCCTAATAGGATAGCCGCCCATGTCTCTTTATTATTTTTCATTTTTTTATTCTTTTTATGCATAACGCCGCTGTTGAGCCGCCGTTTTTGGGGGCGGAAAATGCAATTCATTGCATTTTTCCGTGCCAAAAACCGAGCGAAGCGAGCCCGAAGGGGGTCGGCTCCAACGCCCTTGATAGGTGGAGCGTAAGCGGAGCCCTTAATCAAGGGCGTTGGAGCGAAGCTCAACAGCGGCGATAGGCGCGGCCGCTTGCGGTCGCGCCTATCATTATCAATAGACCGAAATAAATTCCGTGATATTGGTGTATATATACGGCATTATTTTCCGTCTATCAGGATATTAATTTACAATTACCGACATTTTTCCTGCATTATTGAATTTTTCTTCATATAACTTCTAAAAATCAGTACTAAATTCAATTATGAACGTCAAGAACAAGTTTAAGCCAAACCCCAATATACGTCTTATGGATCAGGTTCGTGCAGTAATCAGCGATAGGGAAACGTCCCCATAGTTTAGTTTAGCTGCCCCGGCAATCTGTCAAGAGTGAATACGCGATCCCTTGCCTTGCGCCGGAAATGGCGGAGCCGACGGGTTATATGTGATTTAGAGACTACGCCCAAGCTCCAGGGTCTTTTTGTGAATACTGATGCGCATGTGCTCCTGAATTATTTCCTGGCCTGCATCATTGAAAGGAAGATATACGAGCGTCGACGCCCCAATGGTAAAACTGACTTGGGGAAGAAGGGGAAACATTTTCTTTTTGCGCATGATTGAGTTTGCCAGTATAATCTTGATACTCTGAACAGCCTCACTATGGGGAAGTGTAACGGGGTAAAGATTCTCCCTGGGAATTTCCTCCACTACCTTAAAATTTCTTTGAGCAATGGTCATTTGTCTGGACAGGTTTAAAAAAATCCCGGGCCGGATTTTGAAGGCCGGTATCCAGAAGGACATTTCCTGATTCTCCCAATGCTTTTGAACCACTTTGGGCTGGTTAGTAACCCTGATGAAATCGGCGTATGAATTGATTTCCAGGCCCTGGGCTGATTTAGCGCATATCTTCCAAAAAGGTAAATATAAAGCCCTTTTCCCACTGCCGGGCACGGTTTTAAAGCCTACGCTGATAAACCTGCCACCCACAGCCTCCCAGGCCGTGTCACAGTTGCTGCATGTCAGGACAACACTGTCTTTTTCCCCATCCAGACTCCAGCCACAGTTCGGACATATGGTTGCCATAAAGGTGATCTGCCATCGAGGGTTGTTTTCTATCTCCTGCTCGAAGACTTCCCGCCCACCATGTATGGGAGCTATAAGCTGGTTTGTCACGGCATCAAAAACTTTATTCCCCTCCACATACATGGGCAAGTATATCAGGCTTAACGCCTCGCCGATGTAAGCCCGGTGAAAAAAATCATGAGAAACCAGCGTCGATATATGTTTTCCGACTGTATCCAGCACATTGTCAACCGAAACAGAACACGAAAGAAATGATCCGGCCAGATCCGGTGTAACAAATCTCATTTTCATGGCCTGGGGCCTGAAGCCCAGCGACATGGGAAGTTCCCTGAAGGGCGCCCCCAGACGGGTAATATCAACAACACGGTGGTTGATGGAAACATCCCGGCATAAATATACGTTGCCCCTAAAGCGCATATAAGGCGCCCAGATAATATCCTTATTTGACGCCTTATGGGGTAAAACAAGGCGAATATGATTACGGGCGAAGAGATAGTTTTTTACGTCACAGTAAGGACAGCGAAGCAGGCGATTGGTCTCTTCCAGCTCGACAGGTGCGCCACATTGTGGACATTTATGTTCAACGATAAAGCCCATTTAGACTAACTTCTCCCCGCACTGGTTGCAGAAAACAGAATCAGGCAGGTTTTCGCCCTTGCACTCAGGACAGATTTTGGGCACTGGTTTTTTGCCCACCGGGGTTCCACATCTGGGGCAGAATCCGGCGTTGGGAGGCAGATTTTTACTACAGTTGCTGCACTGATCGAAAACCAGTTGCTGATGACCGCAGTGGGGACAGAATTTAACATCCTTATTAATGGAGTGCCCGCAGTCAGGACACTTAAGCTCCGGAGGTGCTGCCGGGGCCGCGGCCCCACCCTGAGATCTGAATATATCGGCAAACATTGCGGGCATCATGAAACCCATGCCCATGCCCATTCCAGCACTCGCTTCGCCTGTTGACTCAGCAGCTTTCTCCATAGCCATTGCGGCCTTCATCTTGACAAGTCTGTCCAGATCCTGGATCACGCCCAGGCGGCTTTTGTCATCAATGGCTTTCTGCACCTCCTGCGGAGGAGTAATGGAACTGATATAAAGATGGTCCAATCCAAGGCCGAAATGACTGAAATCTTCCTTCAGGCGGTCCTGCAGGCCATTTGAGATCTCATCGTATTGTCCGGGCAGGTTGAATAGACTGTCAAGATTTTCGCCTAAATAATCATTAAAACGCGAAACAATAACCTGTTTGAGATATTCCCCGATTTCCTCGGTGGTATATTTACCCATGGTGCCCACCAGTGTATTAATAAACAGCATTGGCTGAACTACCTGAATGTTAAATACACCATAGGCCCGCAGACGCACCAGGCCGAGTTCTGAATCCTTGAAGGCTACCGGATCCCTGGTGCCCCATTTGAGGTTTGGAAATACCCTCATGTTCACGAAATAGACCTCGGCCCGAAGCGGACTGGTCATACCCCAAGGAAGAGACAAAACCTTGGTCAGCACCGGGATATTAGCCGTGGTGAGGGTGTGGCGGCCGGGTCCGTAGGCTTCGTATGACTTGCCCTTGTAAAACAACACTCCTGCCTGGCTGTCACGAACAATCAACTGTGCACCGAATTTGATTTCACCCGAACCTTTTTGTGGAATTCTGTGAACCAGTTCCTGTTCGGCCTCATGAAACCATTCTATAACCTCTAAAAAAATCAAGTTGTCTGTACCCATTTGTCCTCCATATTTGATGGTTTCGTAAAAAGTCATAAACTTGCCAATTTGTCATTCCCGCGAAACCTGTCCTCGACTCCGATCGGGGAGCGGGAATGACAAAACGACAGAAATTCAGACTTTTTACGAGACCATCATATTTCTATTGTCGATTTTTCTACGAAAAGTTTTTACAGAATGAAAATCGGATCAAGTAAGAAAAAACTTGAATTTATCGTGCATAATTGAGCAAATCATGTAGAAGGGTTAAAATG
>CAZKGS010000194.1:0-4749 GCA_964552105.1 uncultured Syntrophaceae bacterium | reverse complement strand
TCATATTCCTTCATGGCAGCCTTTACTTCTGCCGGATCAAAGCTTTGCAGCTTATAAGGCTGTTATATTATGACATCAGCCCCTGGTCCATCTTTAGACCCCAGAAAACCATCGGTTCCATGCCGTGTCCAATTGGTTATGTTGCAGATCTTACGGTTTTTAACCAACCCCATGAAGGCTCACGACATGGGCGAATCAGACAGAATAAAACAAAACAATACCTGTATGTATGTGGATGCAGCAGGTTCCAATCAGGTCTTATGGATTTTCACCAACCCCACTACCGGTTCACTGCTGCAGCCGTAATCATGATCGAAACAGTTTCTTCTTATTAAATGGTACCTGATCACGCATGACATAGTATGATGCACGACAAAGTTTATTGCTCAGTGCCTTAACCGCGACTATACCGTTTGTCTGGCCTCCTTACGCTGGAAGAAGCGTTTTACGTACGGATATGATCGTTTCGCATGATGAGCGGCTTCTACATATGCCCAGGAGAGATACTTGTTGCCGTTTTTGGTGTTGATGATACCGATATAATTATTGGTTGAATGTAAATCGATTCCAGCGTATGCTTTTATGTGACACTTCCTAGATCCATATTTTTTAAACTGAACCATAGAATTTCCTGCCATGGTTGGGGAGGTGTCTCCTTATATAAAACGCTTCACCTTGATATGGTTATCAGGTCTCAATATTTGACAAGGCAGGGACAGGGGTCACAACAATTGGGAGGGAAGAGGGTAAGATCTTAGATATAAAGTGCGGAGGCGTCGTTGATAAGGCCTCCTATACGAAAACCATGCGCTTATGGTAACGGTGACGAAAGGAGGGAAGTATATATTATGTCTGAATTATTAAACATCTTGGGAAGTCGTTATCCCATCATTCAGGGACCAATCGGACACATGAACAGCCCGAAGCTGATAGCTGCTATCTGCGAGGCCGGAGCCTTTGGAATGTTAGCCTTGGGGTTTAGTGATCCAAAGAGAACGAAACAACTGTTAAATGAAGTCCGGGAGTTAACGGACAAACCATTTGGAGCAAATCTGATGATTATGAATCCTGCAAGCCAGGAGATTCTCGAGATACTGGCAGAAGCGGGAGTAAAAACTGTCACAACTTCAGCAGGGTCTCCCGGGAAAATCTATGGGCAGATCCACGCATTCGGGATGAAAGGGCTGCATGTTCTCCTTTCAGTTACCCATGCCAATAAGGCGGAGGATGCCGGTGTTGACGGACTGATCATTTCAGGTTCGGAGTCGGGCGGTCTTCGTACCAATGACCCCGAATCTTCGACAATGGTACTTGTGCCTCTGGTGGTGGACAGTGTAAACGTTCCGGTTGTTGCCGCCGGGGGGATTGCTGACTCACGGGGTTATCGTGCTGCTCTGGCTCTTGGCGCGCAGGGTGTGCAAATCGGAACACGGTTTATTGCAACCGAGGAAAGCTCCGCTCCGGATGTATGGAAGAAGGTAATCATCGATTGCGGTGATGGCGGCACAACACTGTTACCTCTGGGAAAAATGAAAATAAGATCCATCATAAATCCCAGGCTAAAAGAACAGCTCGGAGACCCCGATATAGACATTTTACAGGAATACGATTTCAAGGATGCTTCAAAGGCATGGAATAGTGGAAATTTTGAACTCTTTCCCGCAAGCGCAGGACAGGTGAGCGCCTTGATAAAGGAGATCAAGCCTGCAAAGGAAATTATAGAAGAGATGGCATCTTGATGGCTTTGT
Organism: uncultured Syntrophaceae bacterium; assembly: GCA_964552105.1. GTDB lineage: Bacteria > Desulfobacterota > Syntrophia > Syntrophales > UBA6807 > CAZGAK01. The sequence goes on along the minus strand of CAZKGS010000194.1, from coordinate 3,001 downwards.
GAAAAGTCAAAGAATTGCCAATTTGTCATTCCCGCGAAAGCGGGAATAAGGTTGTTCCAAATGATGAACTTATAAAAGAAATAGTATACAATAATATTTTTTTGCCTGATAATTCGCACGAAAAACAAAGGAGGTAAATCATTTGGACAAAGAAAATATAAGACAGTTTGCTCATGATCTGGGTGTGGATGTGATTGGATTCGCGAATATTGAAGACTATCAATCTGAAAGATCCCCCGATCCCAAAACAATTATGCCCAACGTGGAATCGATAATTGTCCTCGGTTACCGAGAACTCAATGGCGCCGTAGAAAGTAAAAATACACGGATAAGCATGGCTGCCCGGATGGGCGGAATGGAAGTATCCTTGAAAGACAGTTATCTTATGTCACGGTATGTGGAAGACAAGTTTAATGTCAGAGCGGCGCCGATTGCCTTTTCGTATCCACTCGATATGGCCGGTGAGGGAATGGGACTTGTTGGAGATGTTTCTTTGCGCCATGCTGCCGTGGCTGCGGGCCTCGGTGTCTTCGGACGGCATAATCTTGTCATTAATCCTAAATTTGGAACACGAATAATTTTTTCGGCAGTCCTGACGGAAATGCCAATCGTTTCTGATCCTCCTGTAGAAGAAGATTATTGCAGAGACTGTGATCTCTGCATTAGGGCATGTCCGGCAAATGCCCTGAATGAGGGAGGAAAGACGGACATGATGAAGTGTCTTAGTGTGTCACAACCATACGGTATCGGCGAAATGATACGCTATGCGAGGCGATTTATTGGTGCCTCCCCCGATGAACAAAAAGCAATTTTAAAGGATCCCTTATTTATGAGTCTGTACCAGACGGCCTTTATCGGATTTCAGTATAGCTGTTTCAGATGCATGAGAGTCTGTCCGGCCTGCGTGGAACCATAAGAGATTTATGAAAATAGCGATTTAAGGATAAGTTACAAAAAGGACAAAACGCTTCAGAAAATAGTCGAAGAAGTTGCAGATAGATTGAAAAATGTTGAATGTTGAGATCTGACCCCCTTTTGGGGGAATTCTTTTCGAAGGGAGAACATTTTGAATGGGTAAAGCGAAAATTGCATACGTCATACTGTATTTTGTATCCATTATGTGGATCGTTTCGGGCACATCGCTCATCATTTATACCGATCAGACGAGAAGGTTGCTCAAAAAACTCTTCTATGTAGAAAATCTCAAAATATTTTCATTAATCGGGATCGTGTTAGGATTGTTTCTGATTATCGGCGGAGGTTTCTCAAGCGACATATTCTGGCTTTCGTTGGTACTCGGTCTCCTTGCTATGGCAAAGGGTGTGTACTTTCTCAAAGCATCGCGGGAAGATGTAAGGCGCCTGTTCGATTGGTGGTACGAGGAGGCAAGTGATGAAACTATCAGGTTCTGGTCATTGGTGACACTTATTCTGGGAATCCTGATTCTGGCCTATCTTCTTTAGATACGAGATACGGTTATATAGTTAATGCGTGAATGAAAACATGGGAGGTGAGAGAGAAATATGGCAGAGCTGTATTTCGATGATTTCAAGGTTGGTGATACGATTGCATCGCCGGGCATGACAGTGACGGAAAGTCAGATTATTGATTTCGCCATGCGATATGATTCCCAGCCGTTTCACACCGATGTGGAAGCAGCCAAGGAATCAATTTTCGGCGGGTTGGTGGCGAGCGGAATCCACACGATTGCGGTGACTTTTAGACTCCTTCTCATGACAGGGGCGTTAAAGCATAATCTCGGCTCGCCGGGGTTTGATGAGCTCAGATGGCTCAAACCCGTGCGACCCGGTGACACGCTCTCTGCAGTTGCCGAGGTTCTTGAGTGTAAACCGTCGAAGAAACATAACGATCGCGGTACGATTCGCTTCAGATATTCGGCCTACAATCAGCATAAAGAAAAAGTGTTTACAGTTATCGGAAGCCAGATATTGCGGAGAAAGTCCGGATCGTAATCTTATTCGGCAGCGGCGCACAACCTGGCGCGACGAAGTAAAAGGGGACAGGCTACTTTAATGAAGACCTGCAAGAAAGGTAGCAAGGTACGCCTCCTCCGACTCCCATGACACGATTCACCGTATTTTCTCATATGTAGACAAGGAAGTGAGGAAAGCTTTGGGCAGGAATGGGTACCCCCCCCTTTCCCATTGACCTTTGCCGTTAAATCATATATTAAGATTTGTTCCTAAACCGGGCTTTTATGGCCCGTTTTTTTATGTTGAAAAATATTTTTGAGGTTTTAAAAATTGGACAAACATCATCGAAGAGAAGTAAACCGGCGGCGTAATTTCGGGATAATCAGTCACCCCGATGCCGGAAAGACCACGTTGACTGAAAAGCTGTTGCTCTTTGGCGGAGCCATCCAGCAGGCGGGGGCGGTCAGGGCTCGCAAGGCCACACGCCACGCTACAAGCGACTGGATGAGTATCGAAAAGGAAAGGGGCATCTCCGTCACAACCTCTGTCATGAAATTCAACTACAGGGATTATGAAATCAATCTCCTGGATACACCTGGCCACCAGGATTTTTCGGAAGACACATACCGGGTGTTGACCGCAGTTGACAGCGCTCTTATGGTGATTGACAGCGGCAAGGGTGTCGAACCACAGACGGAAAAGCTCATGGAGGTGTGCCGCATGCGCAACACTCCTATCATAACCTTCATAAACAAACTGGACCGCGATGGCCTGCCGCCCTTGGAACTGCTGTCCGATATCGAAGAGAAACTCCAAATCGAGTGCGTTCCTCTATCCTGGCCCATCGGCATGGGCAAGTATTTTAAGGGTGTTTATAATTTCTATCAGAGGGAATTGCACCTCTTCACTCCCGGTCAAAGCACCCATTCCCGGGAAGACGTCACGATACGTGACCTGTCCGATCCCCGCCTTGATGAACTCTTAGGCAGCCAGGCCGATGAACTCCGCGAGGATGTGGAACTGCTGGAGGGGGCCGCCAACCCCTTTGAATTGAGTCACTATCTTAA
>CAZKGS010000193.1:0-4753 GCA_964552105.1 uncultured Syntrophaceae bacterium | reverse complement strand
TTGAGACCTTTGCAAAATGCTTAATTTCGTTCAAGTTCAAGGAAGGCGAAAATTTTAAACACAGGAATACATTGAGTATTTCGAGGATTAAAATTTGACCTTGATGCAGAAATTGGATGAAAAGAAGTGTTTTGCAAAGGTCTCTATTTGTCATACTTGAAGATACAAATATCGTTGTCTTCAATAAAGAATCATGTTATTCTAACAGAAAGATCATGTGACTAAGAGAGGTTTAAAGGTTCATGATTATTTTCGATTTAAAATGTGAAAAAAACCACAAATTTGAAGGGTGGTTCAACGACAGGGCTTCTTTTGAAGAGCAGAAAATGAAAGAGCTCGTTGCCTGTCCTATATGTGGAAGTTCCAAAATCGATATGGTACCCTCTTCCATCGCTACTATTTCGGGAAAAGATGTTAAAGAATCAAGAAATAAAGTGAAATCCAAAGAAATATCTCCTCTTATGGCAATCAAGATGTTTAATGAATACTTGGACAAGGAATTTGATGATGTAGGAAACAGGTTTGCCGAGGTTGCTCTGGATATTCACAGGGGTGAGGCGGATAAGAGAAACATTAAGGGAAATACCACGAAAGATGAGGAAGAAACCCTGAGGGAAGAGGGCGTTCACTTTATCAAGGTTCCCGTACCTAAATTAGACAGTTGATTGTTTTAATAACATGCGAAGTTATTTCTCAAATTTTGGGGGTCTGTAATCTGACCCCTTTTTTGTAAGCGACCCTGAGTTGGATATTATGACAAAGAGCTATCAAAGTATTTTAGATATGATCGGCAAAACTCCCCTTGTTGAAATTTGCAAATTGAATCCCAACAAGGGGGTTAAAATATTTGCGAAACTGGAAAGTTTCAACCCCGGTGGGTCCATAAAAGACAGAACGGCCCTTTATATGGTTGAAAAAGCGGAAGATAGAGGAGAACTTGCCGGGGATAAAATCATTCTGGAAGCCACAAGTGGAAACACAGGTATAGGTCTTGCTCTTGTAGCTGCTGCGAAGGGTTATAAACTTTTTCTGGCAATGCCCGAGTCAGCCAGTGAGGAAAGAAAAAAGATACTGAAGGCCATGGGGGCACAATTGTTCTTTACACCGGCAAATCTTGGAACAGATGGTGCCATAGAAGTAGTGTACGATATGTTGCGTGAAAACCCGGAGAAATATTTTGTTCCGGATCAGTTTAATAACGAAGATAACGTGATGGCCCACTATTACGGTACGGCAGAGGAAATATGGCGTCAGACAGAGGGTAAAGTTACAATGGTTGTAGCTTCACTGGGCACATCGGGAACCGCCATGGGTATTTCCAAAAGACTCAAGGAATATAACGAAAACATTAAAATCATAGGAGTTGAACCATATCTGCACCACAAGATACAGGGCCTGAAGAACATGAGAGAGTCATACCAGCCGGGCATTTTTGACAGAGACCGACTGGATGAAAAGGTAAATATCCTGGACGATGATGCTTTTAACATGGCCAGAAGACTTATCCGTGAAGAGGGAATTCTGGCCGGAATGAGTTCAGGTGCTGCCATGCACGTGGCCTGCGAAAAGGCCAAGGAAGTGGAACGTGGTGTGATTGTTGTTCTTTTTCCCGATAGCGGAGAAAGGTACCTCAGTACGGAACTCTTTTCGGATAAAGAAGAAACTACCCTGCAATTATACAATACATTGACAAGAACAAAGGAATTTTTTAAACCGGTAATTTCTGAGCAGGTACTCATGCACTCATGCGGTCCTACTGTTCATGATGTTCCTCATATAGGGACATATCGCCGTTTTGTCATTTCGGATATGATCGCCCGATATCTGGAATTCAAGGGCCACAGTGTAAAACATGTTTCCAACATCATAGATTTATCCGACAGAGCGATAATGGGCGCAGATCAGGTCAATATGGATGCCAAAGAATTTACAGATAGACATGCCGGACAATTTATCGAGGATCTGAAAAAGCTCAATATCAGGCATGAGAATGCCTATCCGAAGGCGAGTGAAAATGTAGATACAATGATCGAACTTGTCGAAAAGTTAGTAGAAAAAGGATATGCCTATGAAAAGTTGAGATCCGTTTACTTCGATATATCAAAGCTTGATGATTATGGGTTGCTGTCAAACATAGATCTGAATAAGGCCAAACGTACAAAAACCGCAGACCGGGATAATTATGAAAAAGACAACCCTGTCGATTTCGCCCTCCTTAAAAGATCAACTCTTGCCGAATTAAAGAAGGGGATTTATTACAAAACCCGGTGGGGGAATGTCAGACCGAGCTGGCATCTTGAATGTGCGGCAATCTCGCTAAAATATCTTGCAGACACTTTTGATATATACGCGAGCGGTTCAGATATTATTTTCCCGCACTGCGAGAATGTCATGGCCATAGGGAAGGCTAGAACAGGAAAGCCGCTTGCCAATTACTGGGTTAATACCGAACTGGTCATGCTGGACGGGAAAAAGATGTCCCGATCTTTGGACAATTCTTTTACCTTGGAAGATCTTGAAAAAAAAGGATATAAGGGAAGAGAAATCAGGTATTTCTTGCTCAGTTCACATTACAGAAAACCGCTGAATTTTTCATTCGGAGCACTTGATACGGCACGTAACACAACCAAAAGACTCAACGGATTTATCCAAAGACTTATTCACTTCACACCCGGAGAAGGATGCCCTGATGTGGATCAGTTTATCTATAATGTTAATAAGAATTTTACTGAAGCAATGGATGACGATTTAAATATTTCCGGTGCCCTTGCGTCTGTCTTTGAATTCATAAGAAAAGTTAATGTTCCTCTGACTGAAAGAAGACTCAACAAAAAGGAATGGGGCAAGATTTTCAAGACAATGAAGAAAATTGATTCCGTTCTCGAAATCATGGATTTTGAAGAGGAGAAAATCAGCAAAGAAGCCCTGGGACTGTTGGAAAAAAGAGATGAAGCCAGAGCCGCCGGTAACTGGAATGAGTCCGACAGCATACGAGAAAAACTCTCAGAAATGGGAATAATCGTTCTTGATACCCCCAGCGGAACTATCTGGAAGATAAAGTAGGTGGGTGGGTGAATGGGGCCAGGCCGTGCTTTTTGCCTTTCCGCTGAGGGAAATATTCTTCTTTGGATTTCTCATTACTGTCGCGCAACCATCTCAATACCTCAGCTTAATCGTTCCTTATAATTTCCTCGCAGTCTCATAACCATCTATGATAACATCCTGTTTTATCCATTCTTCTGGAAGTCGCCCCGCCATTTTCGCAGGGTCTGCTCATGGAAGAAATAAAATGATTGTCTGGTATGTTACTGGTTTCCCAATGGAAAATCATGGTTTTAAAACTATGTGTTTCCGATTTTCTCCCTTATTTTCTTCTTCTATTATCTTTTCCATGTTTTTATGTACCAGTTGAATGGCATCATCTATCGTGTTCGTTTTTGTCACAATGCATACATATCTCTTCAACAACCTGACTATATTAGGCCCCATTTTTTTACCAATTATTACATCAACATCTCCTACAGCAGAAGACGTAGCCTTAGCCTTGCCGGGGTCTCCATGTTTTAATGATTCATCTTCTTCGTATTTCACATTATTCCGTGTCTCGATAAATTCTTCTCTGCCGTCAGAAAATTTATAAACACGAAAATACCTTGCCATACCAAAATGATCATCATTAAAATTTTTACCGTCATCTGTGCTGAAGGCAATTAATAATTCCATATGGTTTTTTTCTCCCTTTGATTATTTTTCTCCAACCCGAAGCCGTGGGGGGGTACACTTTTTGACAAGAAAAAGAGTTTGTCAAAAGTGTAGACGTGATCCCGATTTACGATTTACCCTATTTGTATGCGTTAATCTTTCCCAGCAACATCTCTTCCGGCATAGCGCCGATGATATCACCCACCTTTTCCCCGTCTTTAAAAACCAAAAGATTGGGTATCGACCGGATATTGAATCTCGATGAAGTGTTGCGATTGCCATCTACATCAAGCTTCCCAAACACAATATTACCCTTGTGATCCTTAGCCAGCTTTTCAATAATCGGGCCTATCATTTTGCACGGGCCACACCATTCCGCCCCGCAGTCAATAATCAGAAACGGATACTTGGTGATTGCATCATCAATGTTTTCATCGGTTATACTAACCGGATAATCAGGGTTGTCTAAAACTTTTTCCATTTTTATTCCTCCTTGCTCTCAATTAATTTCAAAATTTTTCTTACTAATTCAGCCTGTTTGAGATAATAGCATCGTGTATTACCTTCCCTGCGGCAATCTACAATACCCTGCGCCTTAAGAATGGCGAGGTGCTGGGAGACATTTGCCTGACTTACATGGACACTGCTTTCCACGTCGCCCACACACCTTTCACCCCTTGTCAGTTCCTTCACTATCCTGAGCCTGGTCGAGTTTCCAAGGGCCTTGAAAAAATCAGATACCTTTTCATAATCTAATTTACCCATATAACCTCAGCACATACTGGTATTAGCATATTCGCATATATTTATATAAGCATTATTGCCCTGTTGTCAAGCGGGTAAATCATAAAATAAATAGAGACTGCCACACCTTTCCCGTTCTTCATATACGCACCAGATAAATCTTGTTTGCATATATATTAAAGTTGCGATATATTCGACGAAACTAATATAGTATCAGTTCCTTTTTTGTCAAATATGAAAATTGAAATGTTATTGAGACCTTTGCAGAATGTTCAATTTTGTTCAAGTTCAAGGAAGGCGAAAATTT
>CAZKGS010000192.1:0-4755 GCA_964552105.1 uncultured Syntrophaceae bacterium | reverse complement strand
GATGTAAATTTACAAAATGGTCGGGAATTGCTTCGTTAACATACCAATACAAACAAGGTCTTTATTGTTAATAGTTTAAGTAGGTTGTGGTGCCCATAACAAATAAGCCAATAGGAGAATTTATCCGGCGTGATACCTGCCGATTTTGTCAGGGTACGAATTTATTTAATATACTTGATCTTGGCAATGTCCCTTTAGCAGGTGGTTTTCTCAAGGAAAAAGATTTCTCCCATGAAAAATATTATCCACTGGATCTCAACTTCTGTCAGGATTGCTATCTGGTTCAGGTAAGCAACGTTGTTTCGGCTGAAGTTTTGTTTCAGGAAAATTATTTCTTTTTTTCTTCTGCCATAGGAACACTTGTCGATCATTTTACAGAATTTGCCGGAGAAATCAAAAACCGTTTTTTAAGAAAGATACATCAACCTTCAGTATTAGAGATCGGGTGTAATGATGGTGTCTTACTCAGGCCGTTATCGGGAATGGGGGTTCGCTGTGTTGGCGTAGATCCTGCGACAAATGTGGTAAAATCATTAATTAACGCAGAAGATTTTATTGTTATCAACGATTTTTTTAGTGAACAATTAGCATATCAGATAAGGGGAAAATACGATCTGTTTGATGCTGTCCTCTCAAGTTATTCTTTTGCCCATATCGACGACATGGTTGATATTATGAAAGGGGTAAAATGCTTACTCAAAGATGACGGGGTATTTATAGTTGAAATTTATTATCTGGGCACCCTGATTGATGAGATGCAGTATGACATGATTTATCATGAACATATGAGCTATTATTCCCTGACTGCATTAATATCTTTCTTAAAACAGTTTGATATGGAGATATTTGATGTTAAATATATCCCGGGAGTCAGATCCGGATCTGTACGTTTCTACGCGAAAAATATCGGTCACCGGACTGAAGCAATTTCATCTGCTGTTACAGATATGATACAGCATGAAAAAGATAAAGGGGTTGAGAAGATAGATGCATACTCCGAGTACGCTGCAAAGGTGAATGCAACAAGGGACCAGCTTTTAAACCTGCTTGATCGCCTGAAAAATGAAGGCAAGACAATTATCGGATATGGTGCATCTGGTAGAGGAACAATTATCATGAATTACTGCGGTATTGATGGAAGATATCTGGATTATGTTGTTGATGATGCACCTGCAAAACACGGCTTCTTCACACCTGGAACACATGTGCCCATTAAGCCCTGGGAATTCACGGCTGAATCAGAATTTCCTGATTACATTGTGCTGTTTGCCTGGGCTTTTACCGATGAAGTCATCAAGAAGAGACAGGATTATCTTAAAAAGGGTGAAAAATTTATCATCCCGCTTCCGGAAGTCAGAATCGTTTCAGAATGAAATTTTTTTAATAGCGGAGAAACAAAATGAAAGTAATGACAATAATGGGCACTCGACCCGAAATGATCAAAATGTGGTCGGTATTAAAAAAGTTGGATGACCTGAACTTTGATCATATAATGGTTCATACGAGCCAGAATTTTACCAGGGAACTGAAAGATTTTTTCTTTGAGGATTTGGAACTGAGGGCGCCTGATTATGATCTACAGATTGATACAAGTTCATATGGCAGAGAAGTCGCCGATGTTATCCGGAAAAGTGATGAATTATTTGAAAAAACTAAACCTGATGCATTAATCGTTTTAGGAGACACGTATAGCGGACTATCTGTATTGCCGGCTGCTAATCGTGGAATAAAAATATTTCACATGGAGGCCGGGTTAAGGGCATGGGATAAGCGGATGCCGGAGCAGAAGAATCGTATTTTAATTGATCATATATCAGATATATTACTTCCGTTTAACCAGTATCACAGGGAAAACCTTATCAGGGAAGATATTCACCCGTCAAAAATATTTGTCTCCGGTAATACAACATTTGAAGTCATGCGGGTATTTCAGGATAAAATTAAGAATAGTAATATACTGAGCACTTTGGATTTAAGCCCAAAAGAGTATGTTTCAGTGACCGCGCATAGAAAAGAGAATGTCGATGATATGGAGTCTCTTCAGGCAATTCTGAAAGGTCTCGGCTTGATTTATAAAAAGTTCAAAAAAGAAGTTATTTATCCTATGCATCCTCGGACAAAAAGCAAAATCAAAGGCGTTTCGATTCCCAAAGGGATAAGAATCATTGATCCATTGGGATTTTATGATTTTAATCATCTCAGCATGAATGCATTCTGTCTGCTTGGAGATTCCGGCACTACGCCAGAAGAAAGCCTGTTCTATAAGGTTCCGTGCGTCAGCCTGCGAAAGAGTACTGAACGACCTGAAACCGTTGAGGCCGGAGCGCATATCGTTGCAGGGATTGAGCCGTTTAACATTGTGGAAGCGGTTGAAACCGCTGTCAGCATGGAATGGAGCGCAAGATATGATTTGTATGAGGATTTCAGCCCGTCTTCAGTTGTGATCAATGTCCTGAGAAGTCAGATAACTAATTATTTTTAGATCAGCACAGATTGAATACGTTAATAGATTATTAATGAACATCCTTTTAATTACAATTTATTACCCTCCGGTGATCAGTTCTTTGTCTACCATGATGCAGGAATTGGCAGAAGAATTAACTCTAAGAGGGCATCAGGTTACAGTTGCAACGGCCGAGCCTCAGGACGACTTGAATTTGAGTCTTGAAGCAAGACAAGAAATTTTTGACACATTTTCAATAGAAAAAGATGTTCGTGTGATCAGGGTCAGTACACCTCCTCTGAAAAATAAAAAATATTTTTTAAGAGGCTTGGTTCAGTTAATGCTGCCGTACTTTTTCTTGAAACAAATAAAGAAATTTGTAGACGAAAAAATTGATGCGGTAATTGTTTCGTCTCCCCCTTTGCCACTGGCGACATTGGGAAATAAGATTAAAAAAAGGTATGGGAGTAAATACATTTTATGTGTTCAGGATATTTTCCCTCAAAATGTCATAGATCTCGGGGTTATGAAGAATAAACTGGCAATCAAATTCTTTGAGCATATAGCGAAAAGTTCTTATAGGTCTTCAGATGTCATAACATCCCATACGCAAACCAGCAGAAAATTCTTGATAGAGAAAAAACATGTTCCATCAGATAAGATATTCTATGTTCCCAATTGGATAGATGGAACTTCGTATATCAATGCAAGAAAAACAGGGTTTTACAGGAAGAAATATGGGCTTAAAGATAAATTTATCTTTCTGTTTGCAGGTGTTATTGGCCCTTCTCAAGGACTTGATGTGCTTATTAAAGCAGTCGCCGAAGCCAAAAATATTCCTGATGATGTATGCATTCTTATCGTGGGGGAAGGGGCAGAGAAAGACAGACTAATGAGAATGAAAGTGGAATACTCTCTTACTAATATCGTATTCGAACCTTTTGTTTCTCTGGAAGAATATCCCAAATTGGTAAAAGACGTTGATGCGGGAATCGTATGTTTAAGTAGTCTAAATAAAACACCTGTTGTGCCAGGAAAAGTATTGGGATACATGGCATCGTCTGTTCCAGTTGTTGCATTGCTCAACAAAGAAAGTGACGGACATATGATAATAGAAGAAGCTAAATGTGGCTATTCAATTGCTTCCGATGCCTCTACCGAAGAAATTTCAAGTTTAATTTTGCAAATATATAATGAAAAAGACAAATTGAAGCAGTATGGAGAAAATGGTCACAGGTACGTTTTGAAACATTTCACAAAAAGTAACTGTATTGATAGTCTGATAAAGCTAATATGACGCTTAGCAAAACTTAATGAACTCATGTCCCGGTTCCGCAATAATGAAAATGTTATTCCAATTCCTTTTATGGCAACAAAATCCTATAACCTTGAAATTTTCATAACTAAGAGATATCGTTGATGAATCGTATTTTAATAACCGGCACTGCCGGTTTTATTGGTAATGCGCTCTGCAGGCGGTTGGCTCCCGACAATAAAGTGGTTGCTGTGGATATTACTGGCCCTATGGATAGGGCGATTAATATTGCCTGGGAGCAGGCCGACCTGACCGATGGGGATTCAGCGGTCGCAGTTTGTGAAAAGCATTCTCCTGATGTTGTTATTCACTGTGCCGGTATTGCGCACCAGAAGATAGGGGCGGTTGATTCTGCTACTTATATGCGGGTGAACAGTGAGGCAACTGAAAATCTTGCAAGAGCAGCCTCGAAGGTTAATCCCAATGTTTGTTTTATTTTTTTATCTTCGGTGTCTGTATACGGAGAGGGTAGACGGGAGACAGGAGACGGGAAAGACGGAGGCAGGATATCGGAGACGGGAATATCGGAGGATGGGGGGTGTTGGCCTTCGAGTGATTATGCTACGAGCAAATTGGATGCTGAGAAAAGGCTTGTTGCGCTATATGATAAGGGGACAATCCGTAATTTGATTATTTTACGGCTGGCGCCAGTTTATGATCGGGAATGGAGTTTGAACCTTGATCGCAGGGTTTTTGCGCCGGGGAAGTTGGCTTATCTCAGGTTTGGGTCGGGTTCGCAGAGGATGTCGGCGTTGGCGAGGCCTAATCTGGTGGAATTTGTCGACTTTCTAATCCACAGATTACGCAGATTAACGCAGATTGAAACATTTAATGTCTGTGATGCTGAGCCTTATGAATTCAACAGGATTATTCGGGTGTTTAAAAAATCGGGTGTTCGGCCGGACAGGTCTGTGATTTCGGTTCCGTTGTCTATCGTTTGGGTTGCGACGCGGATTGCGGGTGTTTTCTTACCTAATAAAAAAAGCTGGTTACATTC
>CAZKGS010000191.1:0-4761 GCA_964552105.1 uncultured Syntrophaceae bacterium | reverse complement strand
AAGTCAAGCCAACCAGGGGGCAGATTGATGACCTCATCTACCAGATTAAGATGAGAGTGGATAAAGGTGAGCGTTGCCTGGTAACTACGCTAACCAAGAGAATGGCCGAGGAGCTGGCTGACTATCTGAGAGAAATGGAAGTGAAGACTCATTATCTTCACTCTGAGGTGGATACCTTGGAGAGGGTGGAGATTTTGCGTGACCTTCGCCTTGGCGTTTACGATGTAGTTGTTGGTATAAACTTGCTCCGTGAAGGGTTGGATTTGCCTGAAGTGAGCCTGGTGGCAATCCTGGATGCTGATAAAGAAGGGTTTCTAAGGTCAAGGCAAGCTCTTATCCAGACGATGGGACGGGCGTCTCGTCATATCGATGGTCATGTCATCATGTATGCTGATACTGAAACTAAAGCCATGCGTGAAGCTATGGAGGAGACTTATCGCCGGCGGAGAATTCAGGAAGCTTACAATCAAGAGCACGGCATTACTCCGCAGGGGATAAGAAAGGCGATTAGAGATATTGCCCAGCGGGTTAATGTAGTAGCCGAAGCTAGAGCTTCCTATATGGCTACTCCTATATCCAAAGATGAGGTTGTTCGGCTTATTAAAGACCTGGAAGCTCAGATGAGAAAAGCTGCCAAAAATTTGGAATTTGAGAAAGCGGCTTTACTCCGTGACCGCATTATCGAGCTGAGAAAAGACGAGGAACTGCTATCTCCGCTGACCAGGTTCAAGTAGTCGTTATTGTGCTAGAAAGATAATGCTATTATCTTACTGCTGCACAATCCGTCAGATCGTTGTTAACCCGAGGAAAGCTACGGTAGCAAATTGCCGATCCACAGGCTTCTATTTCCTTTTGTCTTACCATTGTTGCTTGCCTCCATCCCAGGTTACATATTTATAAACACGGGCATCTCTTTTAGTAATCCGATATAAATCTCAGGCATTCCATGTTTGACAAGTTCATTTTGAAAATCATCAAAATCCCAGAAAGTAATATTACTGAATTCATCATATCGATATCCCTTGCCCATTGAAACAAAATATGCCTTTATTTGTGTCTTGTTCATGCCATTATCAAGTCCGTAACTTTCAGCCATGAATTTTTCCTTGTTGTCTGTGATAATCTGTATTGCATTAGAAAATTTTTTTACTTCTTCGTGTAATTCTTCAGCAGTACAGCCCCCTCCTTTCGATTCAAATATTATTACTTCCGTATAATCGCCTTGATCCCTTTTCCCAACGACGTCTAGATCTTGTTTTGTATCTACAATATTATGTAAGAAAGAAGGTTCTAATCTTAGTTTAATGTCCGTGTAATTCATGTTGGACAACATATTTGAAATAAGAAGTTCAGGATATGTTCCTCGAATGTTGGTTACTATTTGATTCACAGCTCTAATTGTGGTTTCTTGTCTTAAGTATCCTGGATCTTCACAATATTTATAGAACTCTTCTTTTTCCGCTGCGTAAGTATTCAGGTCGATGTATTTAATGTTGCGATTTATTTCTTTCATTATTTGTTTATAGATGCCAGATGCAGTTCCTGAGTGATTATTTGCCACGTCATAGAATATCCACCACGATGACCAGTTAGAAAAATTTCCATAAGCTGGCATGAATATACCAAAGCTGTAACCTTTCTTAAGAGGATTATATTTTTCCTCGTGTTCAAATATTGTTACTCTGGTTTTTTGCCCGCTTTTCTTTGAGTCGGCTACCAATCCTTTTAGCAGTCGTTTAAAATTTATGGGAGTAGCCAAAGAATAGCTTTCCACTATTCGTGCCCTATTACCGACCCTGGATAATATTCGCTCACTTGGTATACGTTCCTTTGTTATACGTTCCTTGGGTTCTATCGATATAGTTTTTAATAAATCTGGTGAAGGTATTGTCTTCTGCTCATAGGTATATCGTCCAAAAAACGGAGGGAATCTAAATATCTCAATTAATTGGCTTGAATGTTTTTCAAAATCAGTCCAATTTTCAATATTCATTACTTGGTCATTTAGATTGTTCAGATGCTTAGCAGCCTTTTGGTCTTTAACTAGCTGCTGCAAGATTTGTTGAATTGTCAAGGAAAATCCAAGTGCCAACGAATCTGGCATTTCTTCGGGCAACGAGGTCGATGGCAGACTAAGACCATCAAACCGAGTATTGTATTGTTTAAACTCGCCAAAGACTTTATCATAATCAGGTATGTAGTCACTATCACGATAATAATTAGTATATGTGTGAAACATCGGCATTATGTCAGTATATTCAACTATGTGGTCGATCGCGTCTATCTTTAGTGCATTTTCAACGTCTATTTCGTTGTGTTCTTTGTCCTTTGCCGTGTAGCATGTTCGAAGAATATTTTTTAGATTTTCTACAAAATTCGCTATCTCATTTTTTCTTTCTTCCATATATGCCCAGTTACTAGTTCCTTTAATTCTAAATAATAATGAATACGCTTTCTCTCTTAGCATTGAAATAGCATGGTCAGGTCTTGTTGAACCCCGAATAATGCTAGGGCCGTGCCCCTGGGTGAAATTAATATAGTCAGAGTAGTCATCATCCATTTTAATTCCCAGCACTCCGGCATTATTTACTACGCTTAGCGCATAATCATCAAGTACTATTACACATGCAAGTTTAAATCCGTTTAAAACATTTGAGTTGTTATTACCGGAAGCTGAACAAAAATTACGCAATGACTGTATGTTTTTCTCTGAGAATAACACTTCTAACACAATACAAGGAGCAAACACCTCGATTACGGATTTGGATTGATAACCATTTGTAATTTCATCTGAACTTTTATTGTTCATCGTATTTCCTGCTTTCACTCTGGATTTTCCTTTCCAGTTAACGATTCTATTTTCTTGCTAATTTAATGTCAAGAGTCTCAGATTTTTTATCATTTATACTTCTTATTAAGTGCCACAAATCAGTATTGGAGAAGGTATTGGTGCTGTTTTCATACGCTATCCCGTATGAAGTATAAATCAGGATTCGAACCCATGGTTTGCCTGAACAATCAGCCAGAAAGTTTAGTCTTTAAGAAACTCCCACCACTATATTCTCTATGAGTCATCGGATTTTAGAAAGTTGTTTTCGGCTGACCTCTGTTTAAGAGTCTCATACTTTGATGCGTTTGAAAAACGTCAGCCCCTGATGGGGCTAAACCATTTTTGATGAAATCCACGTTCAGCAAGGTTTGATCTATTAATGAGCAAATTCTGTGAATAGAGAGAGGTTTGTGAATATCGAGTAGACTTATCTCCCCTTGCCATGAGACAATTCCAGGCTTTGCTTCACCCAAGTATCTGGATTGCTCAAACTCAAAAGTAGCAAGGCCAAGAGGACTTACTTGAGTATCATCCTTTTTAGGCGGAGAATCATCTTCGGTGAAATACAGTGACAAGGGATGTTTAAATACTCTGTCCATAAGAGATTTGAATCCTTGATACGTGACCACTCCACCTGCACGAGAAACCTGAAAGTATGTTTCTGCGATGTCACGCCATAACCGAAGCAAAGCTTCATATGCAACTAGTACATCGGTTGGATTGAGTTCTTCATGTGGTAGTAGTGCATGGGGAAACTTGGCATGGAATAAACGACATCTGATGTTGGCATATTGATTTTTCATGAAGTCTTCGACAGGGTCTGCACTTGCTGCTGGTGTGTGTTTTTCAAGTTGAACTTTGGTTGCTATTTCCAAGAGCGCATTCTTTAACCATGTTCTTTCACTCTCTTTTGGCAACTTGGGACGTATGTTATTCAGCAATGCTTCGAGAGATAGAAAAAGATTTCTATATGCCTCGAATATGTCTTGGCTAGCTTGAGACAAACGATAGTAGCGAAATGCCCAGTTCCAACTCAGTTCGGGTACAGGGGTAGAAGCCTTAATATTTCCGTCTTTGTCACGGACTTCAACAGAAAGGCTAGTTTCAGTACCTAGTGTATCAACAGAAAAGTGCCTGAGAATGGCCTCTCCATTTCTCTGGAATAAGGCTATGTGGTTAATTTCGGGATGGTTAAGAACTATGATACCCAGCTTCTTGACTGCAATGATGTCCAGACAACGCTGTATCTGTTCTAGTCCGGAGGTCACAAGATTATCATATGCTTGGGGATCACATGACCTAGCGACAGCATAAACATGATCCTGCTTTAGCTCAACTTGCCAACGGGAATTTTGAGATTCCCATATGTAATCAATTTCAGACTCACATTTCAATGAGAATGCAATCCCACTTGGGAAGTGCTCTGAATTTGGCGTTTCCGACTCTTTCCCGCCAAGATATATGTTTCCAATCTTTGTCATATATGGTTTACCAGCCTGCCCCCAATAATTATACTCTTTTCTAAGGTAGATTTACCGGTATGGGAGAATCCTCGTTTCCAGTGACCTCTAGAATAGGGGAAGGCCATGTAAGTCACACAGTCCATCGTAATGTTACCTGGCAGACACCGAATGAGTAGTTAGCAGCAGGTGCAAAGCCAGCATTAGCCTCTTTTTCTCCAAGGGAAATTCGGGAACTGTCACAAAGGCTGAGTAAGAGCAAAGGTCAATCCAACAATCTCTTCGGATGTCTGAGGCAAGTCTCTGCGGTTGCTGAAAAGTGCCAGGGAACTTACGGAGGTTGTTTGTTTTTCACCCTCACCTAACCTCTCCCGTCAAGGGAGAGGAATAGCTGTGATGTGTATTATCTCCCGTTAGGGGAGAGGAAACACTGAGAAATCATCTTTTTCACCGAGGGGGATGATTAATAAC
>CAZKGS010000190.1:3663-4800 GCA_964552105.1 uncultured Syntrophaceae bacterium | reverse complement strand
ATGAAAGGATATGTTCAGGTTTACACAGGTAATGGTAAAGGCAAAACGACAGCCGCTTTCGGGCTTGCCCTGCGTGCTGCCGGCGCAAACATGAAAGTGTATATTGCCCAGTTTGTCAAAGGAATGAAATATAGTGAAATCAACTCTCTGGCAAAATTGCAGGAGTTTATTACGGTGAAACAGTACGGCAGGGAAGGCTTTATTAAAAGAGATCCTGACGAGGAAGATATTCAAGCTGCCAGGGAAGGTCTTCGGGAAGTCAAAGAGATCACGCGCTCCGGAAAATATCAGATGATTATTCTCGATGAAGCGAATATCGCTACCAGCTATAATCTCTTCTCCGTGGACGAATTACTGGATTTCATCGAGGCAAAGCCGGAAGAAGTCGAACTGGTCATTACAGGCAGGACGGCAGATCCCCGGATTATAGAAAAGGCCGATCTGGTTACGGAGATGAAAGAGATAAAACATTATTACCAGAAGGGGGTTAAGGCGAGGAAGGGAATCGAGAGATAATATGGATAAGGAATCTCTTTTTCATGAACTGAAGAGAAGATTTAGCGAAGCGGTCAGCAGGAATCTGTCAGAGGGGATACTCTTTTCCGGTGGGCTTGATTCTGCCCTTGTGGCTGCTTGTTCGAAGAATTGTAAAGCCATTTCGGTTGGGCTTGAATCATACGGGGAAGATCGATATTTTGCAGGCGAAGTGGCGAAATCCCTAAAACTTGATCATTATCATAAAACCGTGAAAATTGAGGAGGCTGTCACTGCGATTCCTGAAGTAATAAAGATACTGGAAAGTTTTGATCCCGTGATTCCAAATGATGTGACAGCCTACCTGGGACTCAAATGTGCGAAAGATATGGGTATAGGCAGCATGATGACGGGCGACGGAAGCGATGAAATCTTTGCGGGCTACGATTTCATGTTGAAGATAAAGGATTTAAAAGAATACATGGCCCGGATGCATTCTGCCATGCGATTCAGTTCCAATAAGATAGGTAACGCCTTGGGGATCGCAGTAAAGCAACCTTTTCTGGATAATGAGTTTATGGATTTCAGCCGTGGGATTGATCTCGATCTCAAGATCAGAGAAGAAAATGGAAAAACCTGGGGGAAGTGGATACTCCGGAAGGC
>CAZKGS010000190.1:0-3563 GCA_964552105.1 uncultured Syntrophaceae bacterium | reverse complement strand
TCAAGATCAGAGAAGAAAATGGAAAAACCTGGGGGAAGTGGATACTCCGGAAGGCCTTTGAAGGTGTGTTGCCACAGGAAATACTATGGCAGAGCAAAAGGCCCCTGGAATACGGTTCCGGTATGACTGAACTGAGAAAAGTCATTGAATCAAGGGTGTTGGATGAGGAGTTTGAAGAGGGCAAGAAAAAATATCCGGTAAGATTCTGGAATAAAGAACATTTCTACTATTATCGTATTTACCGGGACGTAGTTGGGGAAATTCCTGCCCCTGAAAAGGGACAAAAAACATGCGAGTGTTGTGGCGCCGGGATGGATCAAAGCGCTTTTCACTGTAAAGTCTGCGGAGGTGTTACTGAATGGAAAAGCTTGTGAAATCAAACGCTTTTGTTTCCTGGAGCGGTGGAAAGGATGCGGCGCTGTCCTATTACAGGGCGATGAAGGATTTTCAAATAACATATCTATTAAATATGGTAGCCGAAGATGGCCGGATATCCCGATCCCACGGTATCAGGACAGATGTGCTGCGGATGCAGGCGGAGGCGATAGGCCTTCCCGTCGTCCAGCCTCGAAGTTCCTGGGAAACATACGAGGCGGAATTTAAAAAGGCCCTGTCCGGCTTGAAAGGTAAGGGAATTGAGACAGGTATTTTTGGAGATATTGATCTGGAAGGGCACAGGGAATGGGTAGAAAGGGTCAGCAGAGAATCGGGGATGGAGGCCGTCCTGCCCCTGTGGGGAGAAAAGAACAGGGAAAATCTCATAGAGGAGTTGGTAGAAGCCGGGTTCGAAACCGTTGTTGTGGCCACCAAAAAAGATTTGTTGGGCCCGGAATGGCTGGGGCGCAGGATTGATTATGATTTTGTCCGTGACATTTCAGAAATCAAGGATGTAGATATGTCTGGTGAAAACGGGGAATACCATACTCTCGTGGTATCGGGCCCCATATTCAAGAAAAGGATCAACATATTGAAATCTGAAAAAGTGAATCGTGGCGAACACTCCTTCCTCAACATACTGGAATGTGAATTGGCGACGAAGCACAGATAGAAGAAAAATGCTTGCGGCGGATTGAAAAATCTAACTGACGGTATTGTGGCGCCCATGCTCTACCTTGCCATACAGCTTGGTGGCAAGATTCAATATTTTGGCGAAGTATCTTACAAGCCCACGATTGGTGACAGAATAAAAGAAATAGATAAAGAGGCCGTATAGGTTTAAATTCCACAGAACTCAGAAACAGGCTGGCCCCGGAGGGAATATTGATAAGAGATTGCAGCAATTTCCACGGCATGGAAGACCGTTATTTTCGTGTAGCCGTGAAAAGACACGAACAAAATATAATTCTCATTGAAAAGCTGAAGCGCATCATGGAATGAACTTTTTACTCTTGACAATACACCCTTTATACGATAGCATCGTTAAAAATTGACTATTATTAAACGCTGGAGTCGTTAAGTGGAGCAGATTCTATACAAACTTAATCCCTGGTGGGAGACAGATTTTCACATAAAATCTATTCCCAGGCCTAAATATCGGGACAAGTTAAGCAGACTTATACCGTTGCGGGATATCGTTTTACTTACAGGGCTCAGACGTGTCGGCAAAACCACTATTATAAAACAGATCATTGAAGAACTGCTGCAGGAAGTCAGACCGGAATTGATATTTTACGTCAGTCTTGACGCTTATGGGTTGGAAAAATATTCAATTCATGAAATCGTCACCAGGTATCGAACTATTCATCGTCTCGGGCTTGACCGGCAAATATATGTTTTTCTGGATGAAATTGCCTTTAAGGAAGATTTTCAAAGAGAATTAAAAGATTTTTATGACAATGAAAACATCAAAATCTATGCTTCTGCATCATCGGCCTCCATTTTAAGGGATAGAAAGGCATATCTTACAGGAAGAACAAGAACCGTTGAAATCCTCCCGCTGGATTTCGAGGAGTTCCTTGTTTTCAGAAATGCAAAAGTTAAAACCGCTGATGCACATCTTCTTGAAAATTATTTCATGGAATACATGCAGACCGGCGGTCTTCCTGAATACGTGCTGACCGGCGATATTGTTTATCTTTCCGAACTGGTGGACAGTATACTTTATAAAGATATTATTGCCTTCCACAATATAAAAGATTCCGCAATCGTAAAAGATTTCTTTCGTTTGCTCATGGAACGTGCGGGCAAGGTATTAACTTTAAATAAAATGGCTAAAATCCTTGGAATAAGCCTGGATACGGTGCGCCGATATATGGAATATTTCAGGGAAACATACATCGTCTATACAGTGGAAAGATGCGGTAAGTTAAATCAAAGGCTGCGTACAGGCAAAAAACTCTATGCCGGAGATGTGGGGTTAAAAAATATGGCTACAGGATTCCGGGACAGGGGCGCTGTTTTTGAGAACATGGTGTACTTAAAAATCAAACAGCATGATCCATGCTATATTTATGAAGATGGTAACGAAATTGATTTTTTTTTTAAAGACACACTTATGGAAGTAAAATTCGGGAAGGAACTCAAAGGCAAGCAATTGCAGTTATTTGAAAAAACTCCCGCAAAAGAAAAAATTATTGTGTCTAAATGGCAGGAGCTTATGAATTTGAAATCGTAAATTGGCGTAACAATAAATCTCCGAATAACTGAGAAATCGGGGAGAAATCGGGGGACAGCATACATATTATTGCCTTCTTTCTTCTGAAAATAGCTATACTGTCCCAATACTGTCCGGTATGAATATTGCTTTCCCCGGTAGGGCCCGTTCCCCGAACGGGCCGATATCAAAGGGCCGATGAAGGCATCGGCCCCTACAAATGCTGGGTGGCATGGACGGTTCTGCTGAGCGTTCGACGGCTCGACTGAGCGATTCAACTGAGCTCATCGCAGGCTCACCGAAGGCTGAACTTGTTCCAATATTGTTTGTCCGTGCCTGATGATGGTGACAAAAGCAACGGGCATCAGCTTTACCGATGAAGGGCTGATCGAAGAATATGAGATGAAAGCGATTAGAGAGTTATGGGAGCGTTTGAATACACCAATATTGATGTTGACTGATTATGGAATTTACTATAGAGTTTCATGAAACAAGTTCAGGGCGATGTCCTGTATGAAACGAAAAACCAATTTTTACAGATACCTTGAAGGGCAGTTGAAAGATCCTGATTTTGTCAGACGCTATCAAAAGGCTGGCGAGGCCTGGGACGTAGCTCTGCAGTTAGCTGCTTTGCGTAAAAAGGCTGGCTTATCTCAAAAGGAACTGGCCCAAAGGGTGGGAACATCTCAACAGCAGATAAGCCGTCTTGAATCAACATCGTATGAGGGTCACTCCCTGAGCATGTTGCGCAGGGTTGCTGAAGCTCTGGGGGCAACGGTTCATATAGATATTCAACTGCCTGAGCGTCCAAAACAGGCAACGGTTGCTGAAGACAAGGCAACTTACGGGAATAACGATTAAATGTGGAAGAAAATCGATTTTGGGAATAGGAGGACAGCATACTTAATATGCAAAAGACTCCGAGTTTACATCAGAACAAATAGAAATAAGTATGCTGTCACCAAAATTC
>CAZKGS010000189.1:0-4837 GCA_964552105.1 uncultured Syntrophaceae bacterium | reverse complement strand
CAGAGTTAACCCAGGGCGTTAACTTTTCTAGTCAATCTGGATATCTTTCGAGCGGCATTGTTTTTATGTAGTATACCTTTGGAAGAGGCTTTAGCTATTACCGAGTTTGCTTTAACAAGAGCTTCGCCTGACTTTTCAAGGTCCTTTTCTTCAACAGCTTTAAGAACCGCCTTTACTCTTGTCTTTACGTGAGTTCTTATCGAAACATTTCTTTTTCTTCTTTCTTCGCTTTGCCTCATTCTTTTTTCCGCAGATTTATGAGTGGCCAAAAATATATCCTCCCTCTCGTGATAAGATTTCGAAGAGATATTTCCTATATCAGTTTTTGCATTATGTCAAGCTTTAATCGTCTCTAATCTTCTTTCAAAACAAAGCTTTGGTATTTTATCGCCCCATATGATAAGTAAATGCATTACAAGATGGCGCCAGCAAAATTTACAAAGGGGTACCGAATTTGAAAATCAAAAAAACCGTTTTCCTTCTCCTGATAACCGTCTTTCTCTCTACTATTTTTATCACCCCAACAGAAGGTAATGAAAAATTCCCGCAGCCCAGAGGGGCTATCAATGATTTTGCAGGCATTATTTCATCCAAATACGAGCGCCCCATGGATCTTCTGTCCCGTGAAGTACTGCAGAAGACGGGAATTGCAATCGTTGTAGCTACTGTGAAGAGTATTGGAGACAACGATCCGGCCGATTACGTAAACAGGCTTTATGAGGCGTGGGGTATCGGTAAAAAGGGGGAAGACAAGGGCATTCTGATTTTCCTTGCCCTAAAGGAAAGAAGAATAAGGATTGAAACGGGTTACGGCGTTGAGGGAATACTCCCCGACGGATTGGTTGGAGAGATCCTGGACAAGCATGCCTTGCCCTACCTGAAAAAAGGGGATTACGGCAAAGGTCTCGCTAACGCCATGGTTGCCGTATCGTCTATTATTGCTAAAGATGCCGGGGTTTCTCTGACGGGAAGCCCCGCTCTCCCGAAGATGAGAAGAACTCAAGAAAAATCGGGGGGCAATTTATTTTCCCTCATTCTTTTTTTCATTGTTTTTGCTTTGCTCCTTGGCACAAGGCAGGGACGGGCAATGCTTCCCTGGATACTTCTCATGCTTATGATGGGAAGCAGAGGAGGTGGTGGTGGTGGCTTCGGCGGCTTCGGAGGCAGTTTCGGCGGCTTCGGAGGCGGCATGAGCGGTGGCGGCGGTGCGGGCCGCGGATTTTGATAAAGCAAAAAGGTAATCAGCCTAACTATTTATTTTCAACGCATTTTTCTAATGAAGGGTATCAACAATATGGCCAGGATAAACAAACCGGAAGAAATATTTACAAAAATAACAGAGGATTTAAGGGATATCTTCAAAGATGATCTCATTTCCATTATGCTTTACGGCAGCGGCACAGGGAATGATTATAAGCCGGGCAAATCGGATTTGAATTTCCTCGTGATCATCACTGAGGAGGCTATAGACCGCTTGGATCAAGCCGTTGAAACCGTCTCTCGATGGAGAAAAAAGAAGGTGGCCACACCTTTATTCATGACAAAATCGTATATCGAATCTTCCCTCGATTCGTTCCCAATTGAATTTATAAACATTAAGAACAAATATGTCCTTGTCTATGGCGAAGACATACTCAAGGATATTACCTTCGATGCGAACCACTTAAGACTGCAGTGTGAACGGGAAATCAAGGGAAAGCTACTCCTTTTGAGAGAAGGATTTCTGGAAACGGAAGGAAAACAAAGGAGAATTAAGGAATTAATCAAGGCATCCATAACGGCATTTATCTCCATCTTTAATGGACTCTTATATTTTAAAGGTATTGAAATCCCTCCGACGAGGCGTGAAATTATACAATCCGTCGCAAATGAGATTACTATTGACAGTGAAATATTTATGAAATGCCTGGACATAAAAGATGATAAAAAAGATTTTTCATCATCTGAGATGAAGGATTTATTCAAGGCCTATCTGATAGAAGTCAGGAAGTTATGGGAGTTTGTCGATAAAATGGAAATATAAACGGCAATCATTCACCGCAAATATCACAGAAAAAATTAAGGAGGTTACAAATGACCAAAGGCCAGCGAAATTTACTTATTGCTGTTGTAGCAATTGTTTTGATATTTTTTTCCACGTTCTCTTTTCTCAAGGGAACATACAATACCTTTGTTACTCTCGATGAGACTGTTAAAGCATCGTGGGCACAGGTGGATAATCAACTGCAGAGAAGATATGATCTTATCCCGAACCTCGTGGAAACCGTAAAGGGTTATGCCAGGCAGGAAAAGGAGGTTTTCATTAAGGTAACTGAAGCAAGATCAAGGGTCGGCGGTGCAACGAAAATACCCGATAAGATTAAAGCAAATAATGAATTGACAGGGGCCCTGGGCAGACTACTTGTAGTTATGGAGAGATACCCCGATCTGAAATCGAATCAAAATTTTATGAGGCTTCAGGATGAACTGGCAGGGACAGAAAACAGGATCGCAGTAGAGAGAAGGCGCTACAACGAAGCGGTAAAGACATATAATGTAAAGATCAGAAGTTTCCCGGAAAATCTCTTAGCAGGCGTGTTCGGCTTTGCAAAAGCCACCTTCTTCGAAGTGCCGGAAGCCGCGAAGGCCACACCAAAGGTCAAGTTCGATTGATATAACGGGTGATGATGTAAACAACAAAACCGCCAGAATTCAATATGGACTTTTGGCAGGATGGTTTTCGATTGAAACCATCCTGCTTCTTTTTATCGTGGAGCAGGTCTGCCTGAGGACAATCATCAAATATATTTTACTTTATTAACCATATATGTTAAATTTCATCATAACGAGTTAAACAGGTAGCGTTATTAATTAATCGATTTTGCAGTTTGTGACTTTTATGGTGTTTACCAATGACAAGCATTGCAAGAGCAACACACATAATATTTTTTATGATCTTTTTGCTTGCTGTGCCGAGTTGCGCACTCTCAAACAAGACTGAGCAATCATCAATGGCTAATTCCCCGAAAAACATTACACTGACCGAGAAAGATAATGAGAGTCATGTCCAAGTTGCGCGAGGCTCCACCGTAACTCTGCGCTTAGAGTCCATTCCGGGCACCGGGTATTCCTGGTATATTGAAGAGAACAATCCCGATCTGCTCGAACCATCAGGAAAACCTGAATTCGAAGAATCAAAAAGCAAGTTACTCGGAGGCATCGAATACCAGATATTCCGTTTCAAGGCTCAATCTACCGGCACCAATATCCTCAAACTGCTCTACATAAGGAAGTGGGAAAAAGAAAAACCACCCGAGAAGATCTACTGTATTACCGTGGAAATCCGCTGAGAAGTGAAAACACTCTGAAAAAGGAAAAGCCCTCTTTTTGAAAGTAAGAGGGATAGGGTTGGATTGTGTGATGTAGAAAATTGCATATGACCCCCTCGGCATACCGAGGGGGTCATACTTGTTTTAAGTGAAAACTACTTACGGAGATACTGGAAGCTGGCTTTCGGTCTGCCTACGAAGCATGAATGAGTGAAGCCATATTTCTTAATCATCTTAAATGCCTGGTATGCTTCTTTCTCTTTCTTGCCGAAGTCGAACATCCAATGACTACCATCCACGATTTTCCAGCTGCCTTTTATCTTCTTGACCTTTATGGTCCTGGGATTGAACCTGATACAGTCTTCCCCCTTCATCTTTCCTTTCGGTGCACGTTTTCCAACCAGCATATACTGGAAAGACGGGTGGGGACGTCCCACGAAGCAGGACCTGTTCATGCGGTAATGTTTGATGATCGCCAGCGCCATAACTGCCTCATTTTTCTTTTTGCCGAAATCAAACATCATATGGCTGCCATCAACGATTTTCCAGCGGTTTCTAACCTTTTTCACCTTCGCGGTTCTGGGGTTGAATGATAGACAATCTTCTTTCGCCGGACGGGGCTTGGGTTTCGCTTCCACCCATGAAGCTGCGTAGCCGGCCTTGTTACAGTTATACTTAATCCACATGTAGCCCCGTTCAGTGCCGTAGCCACAGGTATCCCCCCAGCCGGTCCCCCATGAATTCTTGATCAGCCAGGCACCTTTGTTATCGTCCCAGCCGATTAAAGTCACACCATGGTTGACTTTTCCTGATGCAAACTCATTAAATACACCACTGGTATAGGCCTTGAAGGTACTGGTTGCTCGCAAGGCAATAGCTAACGGCCCGTGCTGACACAGTGCCTGTTTTAACTTGGAGACACTCGGGATCGAACTTTTGTTTTCTACATAACCCCAGTTTATGGCCTTATAAGGCCTGGATACACTTCTACAGGTCCCTTTACTTGGTGTGTAGGGATAACTGGCCTCGGTGGCACTCCCCTTATCGATCAAGTACTGATGGGCCCACCATCCACCAGCGCAACTGCCGGCGCCACTGCAGTCAAGAGTGTCCTGTTCGGAGCTGTCAATAGCGGCACCATTGCGGATCCTGTAATTGCCTTCGAACGCTCCATTAGTTGCAAATGCCCAGCAACTACCGCAGCCACCCTGATCACGTATACTTGTAGATCCCCGGGCTTTACGCCAGTCAAACGTACGAGCCGCGGGAGAACATGCCTGTATTCTCACTACCGGCATTATCTTCAGCATCTTCGCGGCTCGAACATTTCGCGCCTTGATAAGCTTCGTCAGGTTTGCCGGTGCCCTCAAGCCTGCAAGTTTTGATAATGGAAAATCCATGGCCGCGGTATAGCCAACCTTAAAAGTCAGATTTTTGGCTTTGATCTTCTGTCGTATTGTATTGAGCTGTGTCTTAATCTGAGGGGATGCCTTCATCTCCCGCTGCTGATAATTTATAACCACATTGCG
>CAZKGS010000188.1:0-4837 GCA_964552105.1 uncultured Syntrophaceae bacterium | reverse complement strand
ACTTCATTCTCGCAGGCGGTATGGGTCAGCGAGCGCAGGGACTCTTTGAAGAAAAGGGGATAAGGGTTCTGATAGGTGCACCTTCTGATAATCCTCAGACCATCGTCGAAAATTACCTTAGCGGCACGTTAAAACTGGGCGAAAATATTTGCGATCATTAGGAAAAAAATGAAAGATAAGGAAAGGATTACAGAAAAGACGTTTAATATGATTTATGAAGAGACCAGGAAACTTTACTCGCAAAAAGTAATCGACGACGGAGTTAATCTGGGAAACTACGGTATAATGAATAACCCCGACGGTTATGCAAAAATAACCGGTACGTGAGGGGATACTGTTGAAATGTTCCTTCGTGGAAGAAACGGAAAAATAGAAGTTGCCAAATTTACAACTGATGGTTGTATGTTCACCATTGCAGCATGCAACGTAGCAACCGCAATGGCAGAAGCAAAAACGATTCGTGACTGTTTCAAAATTAATCAAAGTTCAGTTCTTGATTATTTAGAATGTGTGCCGGAAAATCACAAACACTGTTCCCTTCTGGCAGCATTCACTTTCCAGAAGGCTCTAAAAGATTTTATTAATAATGGAAAACGATGAAATCAGGAGTTTATATATTTAACAAAAATAGATATGATTTTTGTGGTGAATATCTTGCTCAATTTATAAAACGGGCTGTATGTCATTGTAAATACAATGTTTCCTTAATACATTGTTTCGATATTTCCCCCTTTCTGGTTTGGAGAACGAATGAGCATTTATAGTTCTTGAAATTGCTTATCCGAGTGGGCCAGAAAAACAGAAAGCCCAATCTTACGAGGTTGGGCTTTGTATTTTCGGGAAGCTGTTATTCACTTTCCGAAGGTTTGTTACCTTTCATAGGCCACTCCCCCTTGGCCAGTTTTCCTATTGTTTCTTTACACTCATCGGGAATCTCACTGCCCCCGCCTGTTCGCTCAACAAATTCAGCTATAGCTTTAGGATCGTTACCTTTTACCGCTCGTTCAAATTGCTTATCATCCCGTATTTCTTCGTAAACCTGTCTGTTCGTTTTACGTATGGAAAAGGGAGAAAAAATTCGCTCGAGTTTTTTATTCCCACATTTTGGACAGGAATGTGAAATGTTAGAAAAACCCGGTTGATATATGTCAAATTTTTGCTGGCAAGAACTACACCAAAATTCATAAATCGGCATTTTTACCTTCCTTTGGCTTTAGTACCAATATTTGCCCCTCTGTTGGATCTAATCCGCGGCCATATTTCATAAAGCAATCTTCACAAAGATAACACCAGAGGTCAGCCTGGGTTTTGGCATTAAACCGGGCTTCCTTACCGCAGAAAATGCAGATTGGTAACTCATCAACTTCTACTTCATCAGCCCAAGCTTTATGCGTTTCTTTCATTATATTAACTCCCCTACTTTGTTTAGTTATTCGATAAAAACTCTTTTTAGGTAAAAAAGTATACGACGATTATTATTATGAGTCAACAATGTTATGTGAAATTGTCAATAGAATTTAGATAAAAAACTTTACACTACCCGATGAACTTGATAATTTGCACCATATAAATACTAATTCATATGAGAGGATAACAAAAACATGGAGATAGGTTTATTATCCAAGCTTATTGCGGGGTCTGAGAGGATTGTAGTCTTCACCGGCGCCGGGGTGAGCCTGGAATCGGGTATAAACCTCCGTACGATATGGAGCGAGCACGATCTTTACGATCTCAGCGGTCAAAACTTCCTTGTTAATCCCGAATCCCGTGAGAAGCAATGGAAATTGTTGAGCGAAAAGGAACACATAATTGAAGCAGAGCCGAACCAGACTCATTATGCCCTTGCGGAAATGGATAAGTTGGGAAAGCTGGATTGCGTCATCACGGAAAATATAGACAACCTCCTCCAGAAAGCAGGTGTTCCTGAAAGTAAGATAATCGAGCTTTATGGCAATCTGAACTGGGCAAAATGCCTGAGCTGCGGTAAAAGAGCTTCCATGAAAGAGGTATTGCAAAAGGTAAAAAAAGGAATCGAGGTACCTGGTTGTCCCGATTGTTCCGGCCTGCTAAAACCCGATGCCGTTTTCTTTCCAGATGAACTATCCGAAGAAACAGTAAGGACGGCTATAGGCCGATCGCAAAACAGTGATCTTTTCATCAGCCTGGGTTCTTCTCTGGCTACTTACCCCCCGGCTTACTTAATAGAGTGTGCAAAAACCGGAGGGGCGACACGGGCTATTGTCAGTGTAATTCCCACTCTATTTGACGAGGATGCGGTTGTTGTCATTAGAAAGAATACAAAGAAAACGATGACCGGAGTTATGGAAAAGCTTAGAGAAAGAATGCCGTCCTGAATATTCTGAGCTCCCCCAAAAAAATAGTGGCACGCCATTTGACGTACCACTAAATATTACAGTAAATGTAAAGTACTTATTACGCTACCACCTTACCCAGAAAATATCTTTCCGGATCAACTTCAGTAACCATAAGGTGTAGGTCGTCTTGTGAGGGTAGCGGTGTGGGCTTTACGTCAGGAGAAACAAGCAGCTCCAGCTCACACCTCTCCTGAATGGCTTCTACCGAAAGATCCGGATGATATTCCAGAAGCATCATTCTGTTTGTATTACCAACATCGAATCCAAACGTTGCCACATCAGTTACTACTCTGTATGGTCCCCTGCCCTGCACACCGGCTTTCCACCTGTAATCGAGTGAACCATCACCGAAACCGAGACTGGTAATAAAATATACCTTGTCCCGAAACCTGCGTTTTTCCAGCGCCATTATGGCAATTATCCTGTCGCTGTTTGCCGCCATGGCTCCAGCGCCACCACTCCCGGGAAATCTAACTTTAGGTTTTTCATACTCACCAAAGCAGGTTGAGTTTATATTGCCGTACTTGTCTATCTCGGCACCGCCGATAAAGGCGTAATCGGAATATCCCCTTTGCTGAGCTTCAAAGGCAAAACATAAACCTTTTATAATACAAGCTCGAGTGGATGCCCTGGTGTCTCCCACGGAAAGGGGCAGGCCCATCCACAACTGCACACCCAGTGAACCTGCTTCAAATATTATATTCATATCCGGCGCCCATGTACGCTGAGCAAAAAGACACGCCAGCATAGGCAGTCCCGTTCCAGCAAAAGTAATTGTTTTATCTTCCAACGCTCTTGCACCGGCGTAACAAATTTGTTCATAAGGACCCATCTTTATTTTTTCTTCAGCCATGCTTTAACACCTCCTTTAAGAATTTGTAGATTTACAGTATCACTGCCTGACCCATGTCTAATTCTCTCAATTCCGCGAGCTTCTTATACCCTCTCTTGGCCAGGAAATCATCAAAGGTGTCGCAACTGTAGAAGTTTTCATCGTAATACTTCTTAAGAGGGTCAATATTCCCTTTCAGTCTCAATTCCAGGCCGGTTTCTCTCCATTGGCGGAAGTGGTCCATGTCAAACCAGTAGTTGCCCCATACTGCGCCGGGATATCCTCCAAATTTCTGTGGGACTACTGCAGAGACGGCTGGAAACGGAATCTCAGTGAGATTCGGGTATTTTCGAATGTCATCGGTAGAGATCAAATTCTCACAGGTGACAATACTTGCTGTGGCTGCCCCAACAATCTCCGGACAGGTATTCAAGAATCCGAAGATCCTGCAATTACCGTACATATCTGACGCTGTAACGTGTGCTATGGCAACATCGGGATTGCAGGCTGGAAGCAGATACAAATTCCTGCCCGTGAAGGGACACTTAATCATCACGCCCCTGTTGACTACCTCCATGTCTGTGCCGCCATGGTCTCTCACCGGTATGCATGGTATTCCCATGGCCCCGGCCTTGAACCGTGCCGACATACCGTAATTGGTATAGTCATCAACCTCAATCATTCCATTTTGAACCATGTGAGTCCAGAGAGGGCCTGATCCGATGACTTCAAAGGCCTGCCAGGCCAGCTCTACCCTCTTCACCTCTACCCTGCTGCTATCCAACATCTGGGCGCCTAAAAGCCATTCAACATCAAGAGATTGAGATTGAAAAGATAGAGTTAAATCGGTTGCCTTGACAGTTTTATTGCAAAGGGCCTCCTTTACTATTTGCCAGGAAATGGCGAAGGGATTTCTTGTGTTGACAAATCCGGCAAATCCAAGGTTTATCCCCGGTCTGATGAACCGCTTTACCGCATCACTTAGAGATGTTCTCTTATCATAGAGAAACTTGTTCTCCTTTGACTTCAGGGCCCTGGCTTCGTCAGGAGTGGGTCCCCACCATGTCATAGGTTTTTCCTTATGCACCACCTCAGAAATTTTGTAGATATCGGAATGTACTCCATTTTCAGGTTTTTCTACTTCGGAACCTGGCGCACGATGTTTGTACGTATAGGGAACCTGTCCTTCGACTTCATGGATATAGGGCAACTTGTCTTCATCCGCCTTTTCCCCTAACGGTACACCCACTTCAGCATATCTCTTTTCTAAATCCATACTTTGACCTCCTTCCAACAAGAATTTAACAAAAAATAAAACTACTTAACACGGAGTTTTTGTCTTTAGAACCTGCCACCTCCTTCCATCATTTTTGTTTTTAGGGATACATCTTGAGGATTTTTTCCATGCACGAATATTTTTACGACGCTTTCACCTCCCTTTCCGCTTTTTTTACTTGCTCATCCAAAAACCTACTGGGTAACGAGCCAGAAATTAAAAAACATAACTTGATTCGTTGAACTGAACAGCGAGCGCATTCCCCGCTGCTTGCGGCAGGGTTAGCGAGCGAATAAAATTAACAATTTTCCTTAACAGTCGGAGATTCCCCGCAGCTTGCTGCGGGGAGATTCA
>CAZKGS010000187.1:0-4853 GCA_964552105.1 uncultured Syntrophaceae bacterium | reverse complement strand
GAATTTCTGGAAAGAAAAGGAAATAGTTGCTATTTACTATTCTGAATTTACCGAGAATACCGGCTCTGATGTTATCAATATGTCATATGATGAAATATCAGAAGTATTCAAGGAGGTTTATCCGGATAGTCCAGCTGGATCTCCAGAGCCACGACAGATATCAAATTTTATTAATGAAATAAAACCAGGTGATAGAGTTGTTGTTAATCAAGGAAAAAAAACAATCCTTGCTTATGGAAAAATTGATTCAGAGCCTACTTTTGATGAAATCACAAAAGATAAAATCGTGCGCAAGGTAATTTGGGAAAATGATAATGCAAACCTCACCATTCCCGAATCATTGAAAGGAAAATTCGGAAAGACCATAATCGAACTAACAGAGGAGGAATACAATCTCCTAACCGGATCAAAGCAGAATTATTGGGCTATTTTACCATCAGAAGGATCAGGGAAACCAGGAACAGAGCTTATATACTGGGATCTATGGAGAAATCAGGGAATCGTCACAACCAGTTATTGGAAGGATTTCATCACACAATATGGGGAATCACTAATAAAATTCACAGAAAAAGAATACCAGAAAGCATTTCGAGAGTTTTACCTCAACAAAGAAAAATCAGATATGATCTGGAAATTCCTTAATCAGATGCAAATTGGTGATAAGATTATTCTTAACCGCGGTAAAAGAACTATTTTCGCTGTAGGTGAAGTAGAATCTGATCCATATTTGAATGATTCAGGAGATTCCATCACCAGAAAAATAAAATGGACTCCCTTGATTCGTGAATTGTCCATACCTGAGGGAATAAAAAATAGATTCTGCCGATGGATTAATAATCTAAACTCAGAAGAATATAATCAAATTTTTCAATCAGAACCTTTGTCAGATGAATATCAGAGGCTTGATAGACTTCTCATGAAAAAAGGCCAGATTATTCTCTATGGACCTCCTGGGACTGGAAAAACGTATCACTCAAGTAAGTACATTGACAGTAAGATCAAAACCCTCTCGAAAATTATCGACAATCCCCTCCAAATCAATAAAAATTTCTACTGGTTTACAATCAATCCAAACAGATGGGATCCGGAAAACCTCTGGAAAGAGGAAGAAATCAATCTCTGGTATGGCAATCATAAACAGGCATTTTCCGAAATTGAAGAATCTGATATCGTCTTCTGCTATGTTTCTGGAGCCCAATATCATCGGTTCACCGGTATTGCCACCTGTGTACGGAAAATCTACTCTCCCGATGGGATCCCTCAGGTTTTCTTGAAAGGTATTCGAAAGATAAACGGACCTGATTGGAAAACACTCAAAAGTGATGGGATTCTCTCCTCATCTCTCCCGGTTAGAACGGGTGCCAGGGGAACACTCTTTTCCCTGACAACCGAACAGGGACTTCGTATTCTCTCAATGCAAGAAGTATCACCTAGAGATCTAGACATTGAGGAAGATACAGTTATCGTTGAGAATAGACCCAAAAATGTTATTACTTTTCACCCATCCTTCTCTTATGAAGAGTTTATTGAAGGTATTATGCCATGTATCGGCACAGATGGTGCCATTCAGTACCAGGTAAAAGAAGGTATTTTTAAATCTATTTGCCGGACTGCCTTTAACTCTCTCCTCCATTATCTTTCCATTGATAAAACCTGGAATACAGATAGTGATATCCCTGAACTAACTTCGGAAGAAAGAGAACAGATATACACTCGTTCATCTGAATTACCTTATTTTCTCATGATTGATGAGATTAATCGTGGTGATATCTCACGGATTTTTGGAGAACTGATTACTCTTCTTGAAATGGATAAACGTGCTGCTGGTTTGAATGAATTATCAATCATCCTCCCGTATTCCAGGACCCGGTTTGCGATCCCTCCAAATCTCTACATTATTGGGACAATGAATACTGCAGACAAATCCATTGCTCTTGTCGATGTTGCTCTCCGAAGACGGTTTGGATTTATTGAAATGGTTCCAGACCAGACTGTATTAGAAAAATACCTCTCCCATGATAGCCTTGAGATTCAGAAGATATTCACCCTTGCTAGTAACCTGCTCAAAGAGATTAATACCCGAATTATGAGAGAATTTGATCGTGACCACCAACTTGGCCACAGTTATCTCATGAGACTGAAAGGATGTACGTCCAGAGAGGAAGCGGTATCAGAATTTTGGTCAATCTGGTATGATGAGATGATACCTCTTCTTCAGGAATACTTTTATGATGCACCAACCCGGCTTCATGCAGTTGTAGGAGATGAATTTGTTGAGTACGATACCCATTCTCTCATCATTTATCCTGAAAAAGATGAAGAGGAATTTCTCATGGCTCTCCAGAACATCCTAGAGACCAAATCAGAATGAACCCATTAGTAGCTACCGTTTTTGAATGGGGAAAATATCCCTATTTTTTAGGATCTAGAAATTCTTATGTAAATAATACCTTTATTTTTACTAAGACCTTTCTTGACTCTCTTGAGTTGATTGATCCGAATCAGAAATTTTTCGTTGTTTCTCGCGATTTTATTAGAACGAAACAATATGTTGGCGTAATTCGGATCGATGGATTTACGATTCAGATATTCCCCAAACTATTTCGTAAGCGGCATTTAGAACACCAGTCAATAATTGCATCCAATCTTGCCGTTATGCTCTCATATAGTATTGTTCCCTTCTCCCCGGTGGGAATGGCTGATCTTGATAAAGAAGACCTGGATTTGTTGGAGATTTTTATTTATCTCTATGCAGTTCATCTTTTGCGTCTTCTTACTCATTTGCAATCAAGAGAGTACCTATCAGAACGCGACTCGCTCCGCTTTGTTCAAGAACGCATTATTACCAGGGAATACTGGAATCCTGCCAAATTGCATATCATCCCCTGCCAGTTTCATAGATTTTCACAAGACACAATCATCAATCAAACCTTGAAATATTGTTCGACTTTAATGCTTCGACAGACGAAAAATGATAAGATCGCTTTATTACTCAAACAGATTTTAATGCTGTTAGAACCGGTCGAGTATACACCAGTTACCCTTTATCAGGTTCGTCATATTCAAATTAACCGGTTAAACCAGAGATACTCCCCGTTTATCAAGTTCTGTGAATTTTATCTCTCTCATAGTACCATTGCCCTTCAGGCATCCAGTACAGAGATTTTCTCTCTATTTTTGTCAATGGATAGGATCTTTGAGTCATTTATTGCAGGAGTTATCGTACATAATCCCAATATTCTCCCCAATGGGATTACCTGTAAAACACAATATCATGCAGGGCATCTGGCTATAGACGAAAAAGAGAAAGGGTTATTCCGTTTAAAGCCTGATATTGTTCTATATCAGAAGAAAGTGCTCGCGGTTATCGATACTAAATACAAATTACTCTCTGGAGCTCGCAGATATGAGG
The DNA here is from genome assembly GCA_964552105.1 of uncultured Syntrophaceae bacterium. Taxonomy (GTDB): domain Bacteria; phylum Desulfobacterota; class Syntrophia; order Syntrophales; family UBA6807; genus CAZGAK01. The sequence goes on along the minus strand of CAZKGS010000187.1, from coordinate 1,441 downwards.
ATGTAAATCAATCTGATGTTTATCAGATGTATGCATATGGTGCAAAGACGGGTGCAGAGCGGATTATGCTTCTCTATCCTGATGATGGTGATTCGACTTATTTAAACTGGAAGATGGAGTACGAGGATGGAAAGCGGATAGATCTTTTTATTCGTTCAGTTACCCTATCACTTGATTTGATACATGATTGGAATACTTTTTTGAACCAATTCACCATCAGCATTCGAGAGTTGTGTCCAGAACAACCGGATTTCTTTGAGGGAATTCACATGACAAATAGAACCTATGTTTTATGATTTATTTTCTTGTGACGGAGTTTTATGGTATTTTCTCTAAATATATCGTATCACAGAGTTATGGTGTGAATAAGTATGATTGACCAAGCAACATTCGATTTTATTAAAGAGAAATATGGATATTATTCCAGTTGGGCAGTGTGGGTTGATGCAACCGAGAAACTTAAAGACAATATTGGCGATTTACGAATATTTGATCCCACATTCAATTCCGGCCTTTTACAGCAATTAAATCCAAATGTCATTCTTGTCGGGTTAAATGTTTCAAGAGGGTGTATTAAGGTTCCATTGGGAAATTTTCACGACCCAAGACCAGAAGGGATGGATTTTAAATTAAGATATGCATTGAAGGATTCACCATATTGGGGTGCTTATATTACAGATATCATCAAAGATTTTGATGAGTTAAATTCTGGATAAGTGATAGATTATTTAAAAACTCATAAACCGTTTGAAATTGAGAATGCTAACAAATTTCGAGAGGAAATTGCTGATTTGGGATCTATTAACCCAATACTAATAGCACTTGGATCAGGTGTTTATCAGATTCTGGTTAGAAATTTCAAAAATGAGTATAAATTCAAAAAATCTCTCATTTTAGTAATTGGGGACGCAAGGAAAAATATCGAGAAGAAGTTAGTTCCGTTCTCCAATATGGAGAGGTTCATCACCAGCAATCAAAGCTAGATCAATTTTCATAATCTAAAATCTCTATTCGCGGTTATTCCCCATCCTTCACAATCCTTAAATAATCCCCCTCCGGAATCTCTCGCATTGACTGCCGGAAATGCCCTGACCACATCTTCTTATTCGTTACAAACCCAAGTTCAGGAATGAGCGGTTTTATCTCCACTGGTTGCTTGAATATCTTTACCGGTTTCAACCTGAACCGATATGGAAACACCTCATCACCCATCTGTGGCGGTGCGATAAACAGGGGAGATGTATCCTCAAACAGTTCGGTTACCTTGTATTCCCCCATGATAACCGATGGGAGGACTTCTTTTGCTTTCGTTTCTGACCGGGCAAATATGAGAATAGTATCCCCTTGCCTTTACACGTGAGTGTAGCCCTTTGCTCCGCTTGGGTACTCCCCAGATGTTGTACTTCTTCACAACCTCCCAATTCTGCCGGTTTCCTGATGC
>CAZKGS010000186.1:0-4934 GCA_964552105.1 uncultured Syntrophaceae bacterium | reverse complement strand
CTTTGATTCCCTGACGGAGGATGAAATCCATCGCATGGAACAGGCCGTTCAGTCCACCTACGGAAGCAAAACTTCAAACGATGTATGACGAGTATGCGCATGCGATTTCTATTGATAAGGAGAGACAAAATGGAAAAGATCAAACTTGGCCCGCAGACGTTACTTTATCCTATGCCTGCCGTTCTGGTCGGCGCCAATGTAAATGACAAACCAAATTTTATGACGGCGGCCTGGTGCGGGATCGCATCACACAAACCGCCGGCGGTCGCTGTCGCCGTTCGCAAAAACCGATATACTCTGGAAGGCATCAAAAAGAATGGAACATTTTCCATTAACGTTCCTTCCTCCGACATGGCCAAAGAGACTGACTATTGCGGTCTTTATTCCGGCAAGAACAACGATAAGTCTCAAATCTTTAAGATATTCTACGGAACACTGAAGACTGCCCCTCTGATTCAGGAATGCCCGGTAAATCTTGAGTGCAAGGTAGTCCATTACCTGGACCTCGGAAGTCATACCCTTGTGGTTGGTAAGATCATCGAAACTTACATAACTGATAGTTGCACGAGCCACGGAAAAGCTGATCCGAAAAAGATTGATCCCCTCATTTACATCCCAGGTACCCAGGAATACCACCGTCTCGGAGAAGCCATCGCCCCGGCCTTCAAAATAGGGAAGAAGTAGTCAATTAACCACGACTGAAGTCGGGGATCTCCGCGATTCACGAATAGCCAAGAGATGTGATTTTGATTATGAGACAAACATTCAAGGTTATTATTTGTCTTTCCATTTTCTTTCTATTGATCCCTGCTCTTTGCATAGCCGGCCAGTGCAGAGTCACACGTGTGGTTGACGGGGACACGATTGTCGTTAACTATCATGGCACATACGAAAAGGTCAGGCTGTTATGTGTGGATACCCCGGAATCCGTTCATCGTGACAAAAAACGAAATGTACCGATGGGGAAGGCAGCGTCAAGGTACACGAAAAGCCGTCTCACGGGAAAATATGTTGATCTCGAGTTTGAGGAGAAGCGGAGGGGATATTACGGCAGGCTTCTGGCCTATGTTTTTGTTGATAGCGTAAACTTCAATGTAGAACTGGTCAGGCAGGGATTATCACCTTACTACACTAAATACGGATTGAGCCGGAAATACGATCAGGAATTCAGGGAAGCCGAGAGGCATGCAAAAAAAAACGGTCTGAACATCTGGGGAGATCCCGATCTTGCAAAAAAATATTTAAGATTGAAGTCAAAGTGGGGACAGAAAAAGAGCAGTATCACAACAGTTCCGATAACGATACCGGTGCAGGCACAATCATGCGTCTATGTCGGCAGCAGAAATTCTCATAAATTCCACAGGCCGGATTGCAGATACGTAAAGAAGATTTCTGCTGGGAATAGAGTATGTTTCGAGTCCAGAAGGAAGGCAATTAACACGGGATATACGCCCTGTAAGGTATGCAAGCCGTAAGCTTGAAACATTCTGTGACGTCTTATTTCTTCTCCTCACCCTCCATATATACTTTAAATTATGGGTTGGGAAGTGTCTCACTTATATTGGCACAGAGGGGATTAGGGTTACCAGAAACTCACTTCCCCTCTTTCCACTTCGAGTAGTGAGACCTTAGGACCGTAAAGAAGCTGAAAAATGGGTCTGCCGAATCCCCGGAGGGCTTCCGCTCTTGGGCGACACCTGTTCGAACATCCTTTAGATTTTTATCCTTCCTAAGTCTTTCGTATGCCCGCTGTACCTGTTTGAATTTCTTTTCCGCCTCAGGGTCACCCGGGTTCTTATCCGGATGGAATCTCTTGGCAAGACGGCGGTAAGCCTTCTTGATCTTTTTTTCTGCCGCGCCTGGTAAAAGGCCAAGAATCACGTAAGGATCCTCGTTGAAGGAATTCATGGTATCACCTTCCCCTGATTGACAGATCAAGTTTAGGAAATAATGCTTTTGTGTGTCAAGAAGGTAGTAAAACCCAAATCTACCGCCTAATTTTAGATAGTAGAGTTTCGTCCCCGTTCAGGGGTACTTTTTCAGGACATTCTCAGAAAGATGACGTCAAATAGCCACCTGTTCCGTTTTTTTCCTTCAGACATCTTATTAAAACACCATCAGGCATAAATCCGGGCACACCTCTCTCTCCTGATGCGCTTAGTACATGATCACCTGTAAATCAATAATGAATTCAATAGGTTCATCTTTTTTAACCGGAGGACTCTGGAACAAGTTCCATGATTCTCCGTCTCGCCTCCAGTAAAATACTCAGGGACGGGTGGCCCTTTGCCAATCGTACAATCAGTCTACGTGACCGCTCAAGGACACACCCCGGCAGATTAATAAGGGGAAAACGTATCGCCTTCATCCTTTTGGATGCCCAAGATTTTCCAAGCACCAACCGCTTCATAACAGCATTGAGATTTAATGCCAGGATCATAATCCACCGCCATGCAGCATTCTCTCCAAATTTACCGGAAGGACGTTTACCGCCGGCAAGGTCATCTTTCATTACGGCGTGTGCTTCTTCACTCTTGCCGCATCGCTTATGTACCAGTGAATGAGTTCTTCACCATTCCAGTCCATGTTTGTTACAATCCCAAAGATCTTGTATCTCTGATTATTGAGATTCATTGTGGGAAAAGGAAGATTCTGTTGAACTTCCATCCCAGGCAGCCCCGTTTTTCTTTCAGTGCTCTTTGAAAACGGAAATACGGAACCTCCTGAGTTGTAGAATGAATCTGACGGTAATTGTATCTATGGATCTCACAGTTAAGAACTTTTTGGGTATCCCATATATCAGTTACAACCACATTAGGTTTACTCGTAACAAGAACAATACATTCTACATATGTTTATTTATTACAGTATCTTTCAACCAGTCTTTATCATCTTTTTCCGGATAATCGATGTTGTAATGCAAACCACGGCTTTCCTTTCTTGATATGGCACAACGTATAATCATGTCTGCTACCGTAGCAATATTCCGGAGTTCCAACAAGTTCCCGCTGATAATGAAATTCCGGTAATATTCGTCAATCTCTCTGTTGATAAGACCTATTATTCTTTTTGCACGTTCTAATCTTTTATTTGATCTTACTATTCCCACATAATTCCACATACATCGTCTTATCTCGTCCCAATTATGAGACACGACTATCGATTCATCACTCTCTGTTGCGCCTCCCGTGTCCCAGGAAGGTATGGAAATAGATTCATCTTTTATCCCGTGAAACAGTTCCGATATCCTGACGAACGACCTGTGGGCAAACACCACACCCTCTAGAAGGGAATTGCTTGCCAAACGATTCGCACCATGAAGACCGGTACAGGCAACTTCACCGCATGCAAAAAGCCTGTCAATATTGGTTTCACCGAACATATTAGTTGCTATCCCGCCACATATATAATGTGCAGCAGGAACAACGGGAATCGGTTCCTTAGACATATCTGTACTAAACTCAAGACATTTATTATATATATTGGGAAATCTCCTGGTGAGAAAATCCTTATTTCTATGGCTGATGTCCAGAAGAACATACTCATCACCCGATTTTTTCAGTTCCTTATCAATAGCTTTTGCGACAACATCTCTCGGGGCAAGACTCTCCATGGGATGATATTTTTCCATAAAAGTAGAACCACTCTTCAGCTTCAGGATTCCACCTTCCCCCCTCACAGCTTCACTGATAAGAAATGACTTGGCCTCCGGGTGATAAAGACAGGTGGGATGAAATTGAATAAATTCCATATTCGCAATCTTAGCGCCAACCCTGTATGCCATTGCCATTCCGTCTCCCGTCGCAATATCAGGATTCGTTGTTATCAGATAGACCTTCCCCGCCCCTCCGGTAGCAATGAGTACAAATTTTGCCTTGAATATATATACTTCATTGTTTTCCATATCAAAGACATACGCGCCGAGACATTGATCCTTTTCGCCCATTTCCCTGCCTGGGATTTTTGATTTCAGAATAAGGTCTATCGCAAAAAAGTTTTCGTAGATTTTCACATTCTTTTCAGAAACCGCTTTTTCAATAAGCGCTCTTTCTACCTCGTGCCCGGTAATATCCCTTGCATGCAAAACCCGTCTCATAGAATGTCCGCCTTCCCGGCCGAGATCATAGGTCACATAACTGCCATCACCGGATTTTGTAAATTCGACTCCCCACTTAATCAATTCGTCAATTCTTTCAGGCGCATCCGCCACCACATTTCTTACCACATCTTCCCTACAGAGACCTGCTCCGCAGGTAATAGTATCCTTTACATGATATTCAAATTCATCGGCCTTATCCACAACAGCCGCTATACCACCCTGGGCGTAATTCGTATTGGATTCTTTCTGCTCTTTTTTGGTAACAATGGCAACTGTTCCCAGTTCGGCTGTTTTTATGGCAAAACTGAGCCCCGCAATTCCGCTGCCTATCACCAGAAAATCAGCCTCTATTTCCATTTTATGCTCCTCTTTAATGCGCCCATTATCAAAGACTTAAGACTGACGGTCTCGTAAAAAGCTCCACTACGCCATTTTAGCATTATAATCGGAAGTAACTTGCGTTTTTAACAAATTCTTTCTTTTGCAAATGTTAAAGAATATGAAGCGCTTACAACACATTTGCGAATTCAAGTTACTTGGAAGTCAAAAATGCTTCCCTTCCCCTTTATCCCCTCTCGCAGGGGCTGACTTTTACCTACACGTAAGACCGTGACCGTGGTTATCTCTTTGATATATACAGGAATTTAGAGCCGCTCCTTAGATAAAAGCAACATTTTCAATAATGGCAGAAAACAACTGACCTTCTGTTACATCAAGCTATTTATGTACCCACGGTCTCAAGTGTGCTCTAATGTTAGCATCAAGGAAGGGGAAATCCGACTTTTTACGAGTGCATCAAATTTATATTGTATTCCATATTTTGGTATTTTGATAT
>CAZKGS010000185.1:3418-4954 GCA_964552105.1 uncultured Syntrophaceae bacterium | reverse complement strand
ATTTTGTTAACCTCTCAATTCCACAAGGATATATTTATTATCCTTCGGAACCTTCACGATCTGAATGGGCTTTTTGTTTATATTACCCATTCCGTCTTTACCGTATTTGCCTACCGGTTTGTCACAGTAGATGATTGTCCCTTTCCTGAAGAAGAATTTGTTACCATTTACATAAGCAACTGCATGGTCTTTTCTGGGGTATATCCGGCCCCTGATCACACGTTCATAAGTGACGGTAGCTGAACGGTCGCTTCTGCTGATGTGTGTAGTAATCGTTTCCTTTTCAGGAACATCGTCACCCAGGAAGGAATCAGATGTTATTTCCGTCTTCCTGTATGACTTCCAGGCATCGGATACCGGCTGTGTTTCTCCTCCATTCATTAACGAACGGGCCATTTCAATCAACATGCTATTCGACCCTTCCGCAAGGCATGTTAAACCTCTGTCGGATAGATCACCTTCAATCGCCAGCGCAGTTTCCAGCTTGGTTGCAATTAAGCTTAAAGCCACACTCTGCATGGTTTCACCATAGGACATGTAATATACTCTAACGGGCATATCCTGGCCTATTCTCCACGATCTACGTGATGCCTGACGTAATGTGTATATGGAATAACCTGTCTGGAAAAAGATGAGTGTGGGAAATTCTATCAGATCCAGACCCGTCTTTATCAGATTCGGATTTGCTATCATCACGTTGTATTCCCCTGAACTCATTTTATCTTTCACCCATGCCTCTCGCTTTTCCACGGATACCGTGTTGCTGCGAAGGATCAGCGGGCTATGTCCTCTTTCCAGTATCCTGTTTTCGAGATCCGGAATGAGATCCCGAGTACCGGTATGTTCCAGGCAAATCAAACAGCGCCTTCCTTCTGATAATTCATTGTCAAGTATGTCCAGCAGTTCAGCTTCCTTCGGTAAAATACGATCATTAATCTGTGGAGCCTCGGCAATCAGATCGCCTCTATGAGGATGAAATACCGTTTCACCACGCCTTGCACCGTCAGGATAGGCAAGCAGAGAGTTGATCAATGCACCCAGAAGGGAATGATCCCCCCTCGCCAGCGCCTGCCTTGCCTCTGCATACAGGTCCGTTTCCAATCCCTTGTACGCCTCGGCCTGCTCGTCTGTCATGGATACATCCACAACTTTCTCGTCATAGGGCGGCAGGGCATCGGATACATCCGACAGCCTCATGAAAACGGTATTTTCAAGGAGAAAATCTGTGAGTATCAGTGGTGATACACCCGGTTTTTCTTTGATTATCGTTCTCGTTTTGCTGCTTTTCCCGATAGAGGCATTATTGTAGCTGCTATTCTTCTTTTCCACCTGTGTTCTTTCGACAATGCCGTATCTCTCGGCAAATGACATAGGTGAATAATACGATATTCTCCTATCTTTTATTTTACGGGCTAATAACCGCCAGAAAAGATAAAACAAATTCGTGCTATATCCCCCCATCAGCGTTCCCGTTAGCGCTAATGTTCTTTTTGCAATACATGCAAAGTTTGCAAGGGCCTGGCCCTGGGCGGTTGT
>CAZKGS010000185.1:0-3318 GCA_964552105.1 uncultured Syntrophaceae bacterium | reverse complement strand
TAATCCTCTACCGTTCAGGTTAATTACCCTGCACCTGGGAATGGTACTCTGAATTTCTCTGATCCATTTTTGCACCAGGTGACCGGGACACATTATTAAGACGCGGTAGTTCGCTTTTGGTATGAGGTGAGCAACGGCAATCGCACTGATCGTTTTTCCGGTTCCCATCTCCCCATTCAGTATCAAGCCTCTTTTGCCATTCACGTAAAAACCCTTTGCCAATGCCAGAATCGCATCGACCTGGGCGGGGAAAGGCTGTCTCTTGAGGTCTGACAGTTTTAACTCCGTTTCATTGTCCCATGTATCCCGATTATTCGGATTGTATAGAGGATTATATACCTTGACTACTTTCTCTTTTAGCGCATCTCCGTATTGAAACAGAAATGATTTTAAATCAAGCTCCATAATCTCATTCCTCCTTTGCTTCCAAGAGGACGGAGACACTTCACTCCCCACAGGGAGTAGCAGAGTTCCGCCCCCCTATGGGTAGCTTCAACAGTTATTTACTTTATATCGCCGTCTTTAATTCCTATTAAAATCACTTCGTCAGTAGCTTCGCTGTTCGGACTGTGGAACATGCAGTATTCTTCGCCCATTTTGCCCGCCCCATTAAAGCTGCAAAGCGGTTCATGATTTATTATGTCCTGCTTTATCAGCCAGTCGGCCCATTCCGTTTTTAACGGCGTTGACACTCGTGAGTCTATGAAATTAAATATGCGCTCTTTGTCATCTTTGGCGATTATCATCGCACCATCTTCTCCGGCAAACAGGGCTTCCACCATGATTATTTTGTGGCATAAGCCTCCATAGTTGCAGGTGTATATACGGTAATTCATGTAGCTCCTTTTAACCTTGCACCGTTTACCATCGCTGAAGATGTCTACAGTATTACCTGCAATGATCATCGCGCAAATCGCTTTAACTGTGCCTGACCTGCCAAACAGAGACATCATATATATATGATCGTCACTGCTGCATATATAAGTATCTGTATAACAGGCGGCACCTAACACCTTAACTTCTCTGTATTCTTCTTTCATTTGTTAGACCTTTCTTTTCATATTCCAACTCCGCAAAGCCTCTCAATTGCTCTGCCTCGCGGAACCAATCTGTTAATTTCAATTACAGGCCTCATTTCATCCGGGTCGAACGGACATGGCTTTGTCATTCTTGCGAGTTCCACCCGTTTCTTATCAGTTAACAACCTGGCATAAAATCTAACCTGCTCTTCCTGCTTGTTGATAGCTTCATTGTATGTCATTTCAAACATTTTCATTACCTTTCTTACTTTTACTTTATCGTGATAATCTCGAGTGGATCAATGCATATTGCCCTGACCGTAATAGCATAGCGATCGGTTTCAATATATTTGTCCATGTCCTCCGTTTCCTCATGACTGCACACAACTTCCTTTTTGACAGATCCCTTGACAATAAGCCTGCTCCCGTTATTTCCCGTAACCTCGCCGTTCATCATGCCGCTTGCCAGAAGCATGGCAAGATGTCCTTCACGTAACGGCATTAAAGGATTGATCTTCGCTCCGTTCAAGGCAGGAGAAAACCTCTGCATCACCCTGTCCCAAAGGGGAGATTTATCTATCTTTTTAACGGCTTCATCAGGATTTAACCGGACGGAACGAAAGTAGATATCGTCATCCGATGCGGATACGTCATAACGATACAGCGGCCCGGCATCTTCTGTTGTTTTCAGCAACTCTGGCACTTCCCAGAATTCCATAGTGTCAAGACTGTCAAATATTGAAATGTTGTGTTCTGCTTCACCCTTTACAGGTTTCCCTTTCGTGCATATTAAAACAACCTGCTTGAAATGGCTGTACTCGGTCAATGGGAAAGAAAGAATCACAAGGTTGGAACACCTGCGCTTCAAAAAGCTCGAGCATTTCTTCACAGAGTCAAAGGGTACGATGTAAACAAGCACCCCCTTATCTGCAAGGAGATCCCACTGCCTTTCGAGAAACCTGATTTCCAATCTTTCGCTTTTTTGGTCATAATCACCTTTCTCAAGATCGTATGGCGGGTTCAGCCATAATAGATTGAACCCCTTTCTTGATGCCCTGAGCTCATACAGGGAATCGCCCCATACTGCATTATCAAGGACTTTTGAGGCGGTGTCATGCCGTTCTTTGTCAAGCTCCATCCCGTATGTTATTGCTTCTGTGCCTGAAGCGATGATGCTCAATGCTTCACCCTCACCGCAGCAGGTGTCCAGAAGTCTTGCGCCGGGCCGGATATTCAGTATCTTTTTTATTTGATGGACTACGGCCTCAGGGGTCTTGTAATAGCCCATCTTCATCTGACTTGCTAAACGTGCCATTCAATATCTCCTCTCTCTTACATGTCTCCGTTTTCCTTCATACTGCAATAGCAGTCCCTTCCCACGATGATGTGATCAAATATGGGAATGCCCAAAAGTTTTCCTGCCGACATAAGGCTTCTGGTTATATCAACATCTTCTTTACTGGGAGTGCTATCACCGGATGGGTGATTATGAGCTAAAATCAGAGATGAAGCAGATGCTATGATCGCCGCTTTAAATACCTCCCGCGGCTCAACCGAAGCGTGATTCAATCCCCCAATACTCACAAGATTTACACCCAGCGGAATCATTCTGGCGTTAAAAAGAATTGATACGAAACACTCCCGATCTTTGTTTTCCAAACCGGCACGAATGTACTCATACACCGATTTGGCCTCCACAATGGGTTTACAGGATGTTGGAGTATCTTTTTCATCACCCTCTCTCACCAGCATTGTCCGGTATTTGGTTCCCTGAAATTCTCTTAAATATATATCTTCCATCGTTATTCATCCTTTCGTATTACCAGCCCTGGGCTATTCTGATTTTGTCTATCTCGCAGGCTTTCCTGACGGTCCATCCATCCCCGCGCTCACAATCAATCTCAAACCCGAACGGGTTAGATTTAATCCGTTTCATTTCCCCGAATGAAACGTAGCCCCATTCGGCACAATCATAATCTCCGTTCAAGATTGTAAAGCCCCAGAACAAATCGTTTTCCCTGTCGTACTCAGCTACGTACCAGTCACTGTCTCCAATGAAGAAGCGCAGGTGTATCAGCTTGTCTTTCAGGGGAATTTTTTCTGTTTCATACAGGCCGGGAATTTGGGCCAGATCTTTTTCTGTCGGTGTGTTCCACATTTCCTTTTCTCCTTTCAGATACAAAAAGAGGGGCACTTATTGTGACCCCTCTTTCATTTTGCATTATGCTGCTGATTTTAATTTCTCAATACCGCGACTATGTTCAGCGACTTACCGTCTCCATTAACGGAAAGCATTTGA
>CAZKGS010000184.1:0-4955 GCA_964552105.1 uncultured Syntrophaceae bacterium | reverse complement strand
CGGCTGTCGTTTTGCCTTTACCATTACCTGTGTAAACCTGAACATATCCTTTCATATTACTCCTTCTGATTCCTAAAGTGTCATCCACCACAAATAAAAGGGAGGGATCGGTACCGTTCCTTTTATAACGGTTTGCCAGTCTAAAAGGTAATCTTGACCCCACCATAGAAGCCGATACCCGGTTCACCATACTGATACACCGATTGATATTGCTGATCAGTCAGATTTTCCACTCTTCCGAAAAACTGCAGCCGATCCGTCACATCATAGGAGGCGGCGAGATTGAAGAGTGTATACGCGAGCATCTCTGCGCTGTTGTCGGCGTTGTGGTATCGTTTCCCCGTGTACTGTGCGTTGAGATTCACATTCAGTTTTTCCAGCGGTTTTATATTCAAGGACGCGCCCCCGACATGTTTCGGCCGGTATATCAGATCCTTGCCATTGTTTGAAGCTCCCGCAGTCTCATCCTTTGCTTCTGTATAGGTGTAATGAATATCGAGACTCAGCCACGTGAGCGGCCTAACAGAAAAACTGGTTTCCCAACCCTTGAGTTTAACCTTACCAACATTATGATATTTCCAAGTATCCCAATTCCATTTAATCAAATCGTCAATTTCAGTATGAAAGTAAGTCACAGATAGCAATATCTTTTTATCGAACAGCTCTTGGTCTATGCCCATGTCGTAACCCTTGCTCTCTTCAGGTCTGAGACTCGGATCGCCGTATGAAGAATATAGCTGATAGAGCGAAGGGGCATGAAACCCGGTTCCATAGCTCCCCCTGACCTTGGTCCCTGTCTTCTCGTAGAGGTAGGCAATGGCTCCCTTATAGGTATCCTTGCCGCCAAAGGTCTGATGATCGTCGTGTCGCATGCCAAGGGTGAGAGAAAATCCCTTGAAGGGGATCAATTTATTCTGAATAAAATATGCCTTGGTGTTGACACTTTCTTCAGCCAAATTACCATATACACTATTAATATCCCCCGTTTCTTTCTGATAATCAAATCCAGCCGTGATGGTATCAATATCTCCGACAAAGAAGTTGTGCTGCCACGATGCAACCTTAATGGTTCCATTATAGAGCTCTTCGAAGGCGCCGTCTTTGGTATATTCTCTTTCGGTCTCTGTAATGCCAAGTTTGATGACATGCTGCCACCATTCAGAAATATCCTGATTGAATTTTGTCGAGATGCTGGTAATGTCCGTATCCTGAACCTTGTCGGCATCAGTTCCTGAGTCATCAAAGTCCATGGATGCTTCGGAGTGACGTACCGAAAAACCTATTCCCGCCGTTTCACCTATTTGTCCGTCAATCCGGGCGGAGACATTCGTGTCGTGATAATAATCCCTTTCGGTGTTCCCCAGTTCTTCCTCCGCTCTTGACACGTGCTTTGTATCCAGGCGTGATAGAGATGCGGCATAGTTGATCCTGTCAGTTGATCCACTGACACCTGTCTTCTCCCTGAATGTCTCAAATGATCCCCCTTCGACAGACAGGTAAAGCTTCGGCTTTCCCTTACCCTTTTTGGTAATTATATTGACAACGCCGCCAATAGCATCTGATCCATACAAAACACTCTGGGCTCCCCGGACTACTTCAATTTTCTCGATGTTATCCGTTGACAGATCTGCGATGCTCATCTTTCCATCCCCACTAACAGGATCACCGACGCGCACGCCATCGATCATTATCAAGGTATGGGCGTTATTTGTCCCGCGTGTATAGATTGACGAACGCCCACCGGGCGTTCCATATTGTGCAATGGAAAGGCCCGGGATATCCTTGAGCACATCGATGACCGTTTGCTTTCCCTTTTTTTGGATCTCTTCCCCGGTAACAACAGTAATGGAATCTGGTGAATATTTCAGGGGTTCTTCCAACCTGCTTGCCGTCACCACCGTTTCTTCCATAGTTATTGTATCTTCCCCTTCCTGTGCATAGACAGGAATAGATGAAAAAACAAACAAACAGGCAAAAAACATTATCAACTTCTTCATTCTTAATTCCTCCTTATGAGCTTGATGTTTGATTTACTTGAATTTTTACTGCGTTATCACACTCATGAGGGTGGAGCTTTGTTCTCTCTTTTTCTCACAATAACCTCCTTCTCCCTCCGTTGGGAATGTTATTTTAGTGTCTGAACGAAAATTCACAGTTTTCTTTCGGGCACTATTTGATCCGTCAGATAAGTCTCCTGGCTCGCGGCAACGCCTACTTTCCACGCCTTCCCAACCCCTTTTTCAGGGAATCAGTGGCATTGCGTGAATTTCGTTCCGCCTACAGTTGCGGGGCAGCACCGGCATTTGACCGGCTTCCTTGACCTGACAGATTGAAAGCGTTCAGATTGAGCAGCAGGGCTAAAGCCCTGCCCTACATAACTGATTGCTTACTACGTGACAATAATGTCACTCTCGGTTGTCCCGTTAACGGATTTTCGTCAACGAGGACATCTGTTTCATAAACCTCCTTAATATTGGATTCGGTAATCACTTCATCGGGAGTCCCGATGCAGTGAATAATTCCTTCATTCAAAAGCATAACTCTGTCACAGAAAAGAGACGCCAGATTTATATCGTGAGTAACGGTGATGACGGTTAGCCCTTCTTCTTTGTTCAAGTTTTTTATCAAGTCAAAAAAGGCTATCTGGTGTTTAATGTCCAGAAAAGCCGTGGATTCATCGAGAAGGATTATCTGGGGTTGCTGGGCCAGAGCCCTTGCTATCAGTACTCTCTGTCTTTCTCCACCGCTTAACTCGTTGATACTTCGGGCAGCAAATGGAAGTATATCGGTCATCTCCATTGCCTTGCGGACGATTTCAAAATCTGTTTGTCCTTCAAACCTCAGTCTACCGAGATGAGGAGCTCTTCCCATCAAAACAATTTCCTGAACGGTAAACGAAAAGATGACAGGAGAATCCTGGGGGACTACCGCTATAAGTTTCGCTATGTCATACCTTTTGATCTTCCTGATGTTTATTTCATTGATAAAAACCGATCCCTGCTGTGGCATTAATATTCCGTCAATGATTTTGAGAAGCGTCGTTTTACCCGATCCATTCGGTCCTATGATCCCCAAAAACTCCCCTTCACAGGTCTTGAAAGAAAGATTTTTCAGAACCCATTCATCATCATATCTGAACCCAACGCCTTCTGTTTGTACAATCGCCATGAATCAGACAGACCTCCTTCTTAGGAGATAAATAAAATAGGGGGCGCCACATATGGCGGTAATCACTCCCACCGGTAATTCGCTGTGGGGAATCACCGTTCTGGCAATCGTATCGGCCACAACGAGAAACGATGCCCCGAAAAGAAAGGATGCCGGTAACAGCAGCCGGTGATCGGGACCAAGCAGCATTCTCATAATGTGCGGGATAATAAGCCCTACGAACCCTATAATTCCGCTGAATGATACGGCGAGCGCGGTTACAAGTGAGCCTGCAAGAAAGAGAATTATCTTTGTCCTTTCCACATTCACACCTAACTGCATTGCCGTTTCCTCACCGGTTACGATTAGATTCAACGGTCTTGCATACGAATAAATGATGGCAAACCCGAAAAGCAAAAGGATACTTACAAACAGAATTTTAACCCACGTAGCGAGGCTTAGATCACCCATCAACCAGAATGTGATATTGTGCAGGTCTGTATTCGTGCTAATGGAGATTAAAAACATAATGATGGCTGAAAAGAACGCATTGACAATAACCCCCGCCAGAAGAAGAGTATTGGAATGAAGCTCTTTGTTATTTTTCCCTATTAAAAAAACAAGAATAACTGTAATTACAGCCCCTAAAAAAGCCAAACCGGGAATACCAAACGGGACGGAACCCAACCCGATGATAATGCCAATAATGGCGCCAACGGCTGAGCCACCGGAAACTCCAAGGATAAAAGGATCTGCTAGGGGATTGCGAAGAAGTGCCTGAAAGATGACACCGGCGGCAGAAAGGGAAGCTCCAACAAGACCGGCAAAGATAACTCGGGGCAGACGAATCGAAAAAATGATTGTCTTTTCCGATGGTGTTAAACCGGCATAACCTTCATGCCATCCATAGAGAAGCCCCTTCAGCCCCTGTATGATACCAATCCTGGCCGGACCTATCAGGACGGACACAATCGCCACGGCAATAAAAACCGCCACAAGTAAAAGATTGATTTTAACTATCCTGGATAGAGTTACTGCGGATCTTTCCATCACAAAAAATTCCTGAGTTGTTTAAAAATTGCAAAAAGGGTGCCTGCAAAAGCACTTCAGACTTTTACTGGACCAGGTTTGATGAACTCGTGAAAAGTCAAAAATGTTCCCCCGCATCTGGAAAGGGTAAGGAGAAATTCGACTTTTTGCGAAGCCATCGAGATTAACTCACAAATTTTTCGTGGGTAAAAAAGGTTGGCAAATAAAAGATTTTTTTCATGGTACACCTCCCTCGAGGAATTTAAGATGGACAGGTCTTCCGGCTTAGGGCTGCCTACTCACCCGCCTTCCCGTCATAGCATCAACCATGACAGTGACTGTTTGGGCTTTCGTTCCCTTCACGGCTGCGGGGCAGCGGGGGATTCACACCCCTCTTCCTCACATCCATCCGTATATGAATTGATTTATCGAGAACCTTGTTTAAAGAAAATGTATAAGAAAATAATGATGTTGTGTCAAGAGAAAATTAACAGAAAAGAATCTTCCAAATATTCCCATAACACTTTGAGACCTTTCAAAACTTTTATTTTAACATCTTGTGACAAACCGCATTGTAATTGCATCGAAAGGACATTCTTTTTCACACAGGCCACATCCCACACATTTGTCACTATCGAAAAATATTTCTGTAGGCATTTTCCCCCGAGGCAAAGGAAGTTTTACGTGAAGGGCCTTGAATCGGCACAGATCAACACATAGCATGCAAAGGGCACACGATATTCTGTTTAATACCGGCTTTGGACGGTTCTGAGGTGCCA
>CAZKGS010000183.1:0-4965 GCA_964552105.1 uncultured Syntrophaceae bacterium | reverse complement strand
CCCTTATCGCCGGCGATATCGACATGCCCCGAAGTTGACGCAATGAGCACATCGGGCGACGCCTTGTTTAACTTTATTAACGAAGCACATCTCGGATCTATAAGACCTTTTACGAAATCACTTGATTCCCACTTTCCTATCTTTTGCGGGATATGAGAAACGAGTGCGACCCCATACGAACCGGCTGTGCCAAATCCGTAGGCCCTGGCAATTAATTGCAGATAGCGGGTGTGCTCCGTAATCCATTTCCACTTCGCCATCAATCCTTTGTCTTTAAACTTTGCGGTAAATTCCTGCGCAATCTGCCCATATTCGCTGTCACTTCTCACGAGTCCTTTCCGTTTCAAATGCTTTGCCAGGGAGGACATGATCCAGCTGTTAAACATAACCCCCAGAACCGAGGGTGTCACCGAGAGAAGGGTTTCCTGGGTCTTTGTCCAATTTTTAAAATGCGTACCTTTATCAATGGCTCCAATCCGGTGTCCCAGTTCGTCGCATTCAGCCACTTCCTGGCTCCACCGTTTGAGGAGCTTGATCCCGAGCTGGGGAACCAGTGAACCGGACATGGCACTCCAGCTGAAAGAGTTCGCAATTGTGGTGCCGTAGGTTGCCAGGGTCATATAATAATCGGCGCAATTCGCCTGATAGTCACTCTGCATCAGCAGCTTCGAATCGCTCCCTGCCCCGCATATAATGCGGGTTTTGCCATCGCCGGAACCGATTAAAATCCTTTCATGCCCTTCATTATCCTGCATTGATATCTGGTTGCCGCTTGCCGACTTAAAGCCGGCCCCGGTGGGATTCCCCGTGTTGACTATGCTCGGCATTTCAGGATTGGGCACCGCTGCAGCAATGATCGGACGATCAGGATCACCATCAACAAATGTAAGGAGCACCTCTGTACCCTTATGCAACGGGAAATGCATGCCATGGTCGGACCCCGCATAGGGCTGGGCCATACGAAAGTAAGCGGAGGCCTTGCCGTCTTTTCTTCCGCTTACATCCAGGGGAAGAACAACCTTATAGCGGCCGTGTTCATCCAGTTCCGCATACTTACCGCTCCCCGCAGCATCAATCCTGGCATTCATTGTCCCGTAGAAGCGGGGTTTTTCGGTCTTCCGTTCGGGACGGAACTGAACATCGGAAGGAATTGCCACAAAGCTGTTCCGATAGTAGGCTTGTTTCTCCACTTCGGTGAGCCCCTTCTGAATGCCTGCTAAAAGATACGCCGCCTGACTTCCCTCATGCTCAAGTTCTATGGTAAGATATTGTTGATTAATGCTGTCACGGTAGTGATCCTCAAGATCAAAGAGATAGCCCGGTCTCAGATAGGTGATTGTGCTCTCACCATGGAATCGTCGTTCCTGACATAGTAGCTCCTCCGCTCGGACTTTCGCCAGGTCATTACCTTCCACGGTAGTCCTGAAATGTTCACCGTAAATATATACTTCTCCCCTGCCGTCAGCTGACACTTCTGCATTGCCCGATATTTCCAGAGAGGGGGTGCGGTAGTTATAATCCTTCAGACGAAGCGTTTTGGGAAGCATCTTCTGCTTCAGGATAAATGCCTTGATTACCTCCTCCCGGTGAAATTCATCGAGTCCGGATGGCGGGGAATAATACATGGTCTTTCCCTCGGGCATTTCGGTATGGGCAAGCTTCGTATCAGTAATGATAACTTTTTCTCCGTCTGGCGTCTGTTCAAAGTAATAGTACATCCCCTCCCGTTCTATCCACCGGGACACAAAATTGAGATGACTCTCACGATACTGGCAGATATACTCCCACCGTGGGTATTCCTTCTGCAGTTTGAGCTCAAAATCAAGGTCTGTCAGTCCCCCGTCTTTCAAGACTTCCCCTATTATTTCCGGTACGGTTTTGTTCAGAATAACCTGGTTGTGGTGTGTCAGCGAAAGCCACCACAGCTTCGGAACAAGAACGGCCCGGTAAAAAACGTATTCATCCACCTCGTGCAGCTGTTCAAACTGAGCGAGGATCCCATGAAATGGAATATTTCCCTCTTCACGCAAGATTGTGAAGGTGACTGGATGTTTCAGAACGGCTGTAAGATCAATCTCCGCATCCCGGGAAACCAGATCGATCTGGAACTCATAACAGATGGAAAAACCTTCAGACCCTTTGAACCTTACAACACCGAATTTGTCATCAGGCAGTGCATGGGATACAAAATCGAACTTTCTTTCAGTTAGATAGGCCATTTTTAACCTCTCTTATTCACCCTTAAACTCCATTTTGAACGATCCATCCTTGTTCAGATCGAGGCGTACCTCCGACGGCATACCTTCCTCGGTCATGTGGGACAGGATCTCCTGGGACATTCGGGGCATAATGTTACCGGTCAAGATATAATCGATGTTTCTTGCCCCGGTTTCCACTTCTGTGCACCGGTTTGTGATCTGATCAACGACTGCCGGGGTGTAGACCAGCTTCATCTTGTTGTTTTGCATGAGACGCTCTCCAAGCTTGTCAAGTTTGAGACGGACGATACCCTTCATGGCGTCAGCCCTCAGAGTATAAAAAGGTATTACTGTCATACGGGCGAGGAGTGCCGGCTTGAAATGCTGGGACAAAATGGGTCTGACCGCGCTCATAACAGCATCATCTGGAAGTGCATCATCACCTTTGGTCATTTCCGTAATCACATCGGTGGCCAGATTGCTTGTGAGAAAGATAACAGTATTTTTAAAGTCAATAACCCTTCCTTCGCCATCGGAAAGGACACCTTTATCGAAAACCTGATAAAAGATATTCATCACATCCAGATGGGCCTTTTCCACCTCATCAAGGATGACCACTGAATAGGGTTTCTGACGCACAGCCTCCGTGAGCATACCTCCCTCTCCGTATCCGACATAGCCGGGCGGAGAGCCGATAAGGCGACTCACGGTATGCTTTTCCTGGAACTCACTCATATTAACACTCACGACGGAGCGTTCCCCTCCAAAGAGGATATCCGCAGCGGTAATTGCCGTTTCGGTCTTGCCCACACCGGACGGACCAACCAGAAGAAATATCCCCATGGGCTGGGCAGGATCTTTCAGACCGGACTTCGACGCCTTGATGACTTCGCCGATGGCCATGAGGGCGTGATCCTGACCCTTGATTCTCTCTTTGAGCATATCCTCAAACTTCAGTATATTCTGTGCCTGTTCACGCAAGACCTTGCCCAGCGGTATGCCCGTCCAGTCGGAAACCACCTTGGCAACTATATCAGGATTTACCTCAATGCGTATGAGCGGACTGTCTCCCTGTAGTTTCTCCAGGGCCTGATCGGCCTTTTTCATCTCCTTCTTCAGGCTCTTTTTCTTCTTTTCATCCTCCTTTGTATCACCGAGCTCCTGGATGCCGGCCCTTAATTCCAGAACTTTATTGGCTGCTTCCTGCTCCTTGAGCCATCTCTCTTTCAGCTCGGACACCTCTTTGGTCAGGGTTGCTATCTTTTTTATTGCCTCGGCCAGCGCCTCTTCATCAATGGCGATCTCATTCAGTTGATCACGTTCTAAGGCAGCCTTTTCCCGCTCCAGCGCCTGTATGCTCCGCTCCTTGTCTTCAAGTACGTCCGGTTTTGTCGTTATATTAATTTTGATCCTGGCGCAGCTTGTATCGAGAAGGTCAACAGCCTTGTCCGGCAGATATCGCCCGGAAATATAACGGTCGGACAGTTCTGCTGCCGCCCGAACTGCATCGTCCCTGACAATTACCTTATGTGCCTTTTCATAATTTTCCTTAAGTCCCCTCAAAATAAGGGTGGTTGTTTCAACACTCGGCTCTTCCAGCTTTACTGGCTGGAAACGTCTTGCCAAAGCGGCGTCCTTTTCAATATATTTCTTATATTCACTCCAGGTCGTTGCCGCTACGGTGCGCAGCTCACCCCGTGCCAAGGCGGGTTTTAACAGGTTTGCGGCATCGCCGCCACCTGCCGACCCACCGGCGCCTATCAGTGTGTGCGCCTCGTCAATAAAGAGAATAATCGGCTTTTCCGATGCCTTGATTTCGTTTATTACCCCTTTAAGGCGGTTTTCAAACTCGCCTTTCACACCCGCCCCGGCTTCGAGAAGTCCCATATCGAGGCTCAGAAGGGTCACGTCTTTTAATAAATCAGGCACATCGCCCTCTGTGATACGCAGAGCCAAACCTTCCACTACTGCAGTCTTTCCCACACCGGCTTCACCCACACAGATGGGATTGTTTTTTCTCCGCCGCGCCAGTATGTCAATCATCTGACGGATTTCCTGATCCCTGCCGAATACCGGATCGATCTTCCCTTCCCTTGCGCGCTGTGTAAAATCCATGCAGAAACGGCTGAGCGCAGTGCCGGCACCTGCTGCTCCCGCTCCTTCTGTCCTCTCTTCAGTCCCCGGAGCCTCGGCAGCTGTCTTTTCTTCCATGGAATGTTTGGTGATATTCCAGAACTGGGCCGTCAGGGCCTCCCTGCCGATGGTCTTTAAAAGATCCGCATATCGCCCCGAGGCAAAAAAGATCGGTTTCGCTAAAAATGCCAGGAGAATGGCCCCTGAACGTATCGTCTTTTCACCGAGGTCAATGGAGGCGATCATCCAGGCATCCTGTACGAGTTCTAAAAGGAGGGGAGAAAAAACGGGTTTTGCAGCATTTCCGGTCTTGAATTCCTCAAGGGTTTCCTCCAGCGCCTTTTTGACCCGGCCCAGGTCCATGTCAAACTGACGGAATATGAGTGGCAAATCAGACTGGGGTTCATCTAGAAATTTTGCCAGAAAATGTTCCACCGTGACCTCGTAATGGGTACGGGAGACACATAGGCCTGCCGCTGACTGAAGCACATTGGTGCAAAACGGATTCAGATGAATTAACAGGGATTTTATGTCTACTGTGATCATAATCGTTCCTTTCTAAGAAAGAGTTTTAAGTTTCAGGTTTGATGGTTTCATGAAAAGTCAAGAATTCCCCCTCTCCCTTGATGGGAGA
>CAZKGS010000182.1:3346-5003 GCA_964552105.1 uncultured Syntrophaceae bacterium | reverse complement strand
GTATATTAGCTTCAGGTGCAACGATTGCTGTAGAATGAATTTTCATAGGGTTATGTCTGACTTTCTATTATTTTTATTTTCTCTTCAAGCTCTTCTATTTTTTTTGAGAGAGATTTTAAGGTATTTCGCATCTCCGGCAGTTTGGGAATGCATGCCTGTGTTCGTAACCATTTCCTATGAGACATGTGAGGAGAACCTGATATTATCTGGTTTGGTTCTACATCGTCGTGAACACCCGACTGGGCGGCAACCATGACATTGTCACCAATCTCGATGTGCCCGACAAGACCGGCCTGTCCCCCGATTATAACACTTTTCCCTAATCTGGAACTTCCGGAAATTCCTACCTGGGCCACCACAATGGAGTTTTCGCCGATGACCACGTTGTGGGCTATCTGGACTAAATTATCTATCTTTGTCCCTCTCTTGATCCATGTTTTTCCGAGAGTACCCCTGTCTATGGTAGTGTTTGAACCGATTTCCACGTCATCATCAATCTGGACTATCCCTGTCTGAGGCACCTTCAAATTGTCCTTCCCCGGGTTGGCAAAGCCGAACCCATCGCTTCCAACGACAACTCCAGCGTGAAGAATAACCCTTTTACCGATCCTGCATTTTCTGTAAACGGTAGCGTTTGGATAGAGTATGGAATTTTCATCTATCACGACATGATTGCCGACAAAGACGCCGGGATAGAGGATTACCCCTTTTTCTATCCTTGCGTTCCTGCCGACGTAAACACCGGGATAAACGGTAGCATCTTCTGCAATTATTGCCCCTTCACTAATATAGGCATTCTCGCTAACCCTTACGGAATCTCTTTCCTCCGGATAAAAAAGGCTGAGAGCCTTTGCCAGGGCGAGATACGGATTTTCAACAACAACCAAATTCCTGCCTGATTCCTTAACATCGGGAGAAACCAGTACTGCGGATGCCGCGGTTTCCTCAAGTTTGTTTTTATACCTGGGGTTCGCAATAAAGGTAAGATCACCTTCCCCTGCTTCGTCAATCCCCCGGATGTTATATATGGTTACCGTTTCGTTTCCGATGATGGTACCGCCGAGGAATTTTGCTACTTCCCTAAGTTTCTTGCCTGTCTTTTTCATATTTTTTCGTTACCGGTTAAATCACTTTTTCGATTTATAAGCCTTATCAAATTCTTTTATCACATTTTTCGTAATGTCCTTCGCTCTGGAATAATAGGCCATACCTCCGGCACTTACATCCAGTATCATCGTATACCCCTCTTTTTTTCCTGTGGCACTTACAACCTTCAGTATTTCAGGAATCAGTTTTTGGGAAAGTTCCTTGTCCATCCTTTGAATATCTGCATTGGAATCATCCACGAATCGCTTGTAATCCCTGAACTTTTTCTGATATTCAAGTTCCTTTTCCTTCATGGCGCTTTCCGTCAGGACGGGACGTTGCTTCTCCAGATTTTCCTTAAGTTTCTTTAATTTTGCTTCCCTTGTCTGGATTTGATTCCTTGTTTTCTGAAAAACCTTTTTGAACTCTACCCCAGCTTCTTTACCTGCATCAGAAAGGATCAATATCTGTTTCATATTGATAAATCCTATCTTCTCCGCGGCAGTTGCATATGTTCCCGATAAAACAAGAAACGCCACAATTAAAATACCTACAGTTTTTTTCATTACAT
>CAZKGS010000182.1:0-3246 GCA_964552105.1 uncultured Syntrophaceae bacterium | reverse complement strand
TTACATCATCATTCCTATAGTAAATTCCCACCTGCTTGCGGATTCACCCTCTTTTCTGTCAAGGACATGACCCCATTCCAGTCTTAAAGGACCGATGGGTGAATACCAGCGGATTCCTGCTCCCGCCGTTTGCCTCATGTCGTCCAGATGATAACCGCTTTCCCAAGCATTTCCTGTATCATAAAATATAACACCCTTCATCCCTGCATCCTTGATAAGAGGGAATATCAATTCCAGATTAAAGCAGAGCATCGTCTCCCCACCCATTACATCATCGCTGTCAGGAAACTTTGGACCCACATCTCTCAATCCCCTCAGGGAGTTGATCCCTCCGAGGTAAAAACGATTATATATCGGTATCTTTTTGTCCTCATTCTTGTGCATGAATCCCGCCCGCCCCCGGGCAGCAAATACATTATCCAGCGGCAGGGGGAAAAACCAGGTGGAACTGCCGGTGTATTTTGTGAAACTCGTATCCCCCTGTAATATTCCGCCAGTGTATTCTGTGGAAATTACGTTCTTGGAGCCTTTGGAGGGAAACATGAAGCTGTTTGTAGTATCCCTGGAGAGAGTTCCGGTGATGCCACTCGATGTTGTCTTTCCTTTCTGTTCCGTAATCCAGCGAGATGCATTTTCATCAATATTTGTTATATCGTTTGTCGAAAGACTGTATCCGATGTATCCCTTAACATGTTCCCAGAGGGGGTAACCCAGTGTTGTCTTGAAACCCTGTGTGTCCAGGTCGTAGCTGTCATACTCCCGTGCAGAATTCCAGATATCGAACTTGCTCCACAGCGGCTTGTCAAAGAGCCATGGTTCTGTAAAGGATAACTCATACTTGGTGGTTTCTGATCCGAGGAAGGCATTCAAGCTCAATGTCTGCCCCCTTCCGAATAGATTTCGCTGAGACACCTGACCCATAATGACAGCCTTGTCCGTGGCACTGTATCCGGCACCGATGCTGAACATTCCCGTGGGCTTTTCCTTGACCTGTATATTAATATCCGTCAGATTTTCTTTATGTCCCTTTTCCGTTTGGAAATTAATTTCCTCAAAGTATCCCAATTGGGTCAGCTTCATGTAACTTGTTTTCATTTTCTCTCTGCTGTATATGTCGCCTTCCACAACTGCAAGTTCTCTTCTTATAACATTACCCCTTGTCTTGGTATTGCCCGTTATGGATATTCTGTTGAAATATATCGTATTTCCCTTCTCTATATTGTAGATAACATCCACTTTTTCATCTTTTTCCCGGGGAATTGTCCTGGGCGTTACATTGGCATAGGCATAACCTTCATTATTGCAACTCTCCGTCAGGAAATCGATGTCCTTCATGATCGAACCCCTGTCAAAGTAATCTTTTTTGTTAATGTTTAATTTTTCCAGTAGCTCAACCCGCGGACTGAGAAGCATGTCGCCTGTAATTTCGACCTTTCCTACCTTGAATTGTTTTCCCTCTGTTACAGCTATCTTAATGTAGATCCATTCTTTGTCATGTGTTATTTCCGGTTCACTAACCTGAGCATTTATATAACCGTTATTAAGGTAGAAGGCTTTCAGTTTGTTGATGTCCTCTTTTATTTTATCTGTTTTGAGGAGACCGGAATCTGTTAAAAAATGAAAGAATCCGGTTTCCGATACTTCCATCATATCTTTCAGTTCATCATTGGTAAAAGCCTTATTTCCTTCAAAAGAAATTGTTTTAATACGAAGCTTTTTATTTTCAGCTATCTCGAAGATAAGCCGGACTCCCTTATCACCTTTACCTTCTGTTTTATAATCAACCTCTGCGTTGAGATAACCCTTGTCATGATACATGTTCTTAATAGTTTCTATATCAGCCTTTACCTTTTTAAGATTAAGGATTTGTCTCGTTTTGACAGTCAGAATCCCTTCTATTTCGTCTTTATCTATTTCATCGGTTCCTTTAATCTCAATTCGGGATATCAGGGGTTTTTCCTCCAGGATGAAGGTTAAAATCTTTCCTTCGGCGCCATCGGATACTTCCGCTTTCACATCATTGAAATAACCCATCTTGTAAATAGCTTTTATATCGGCGGATAGTTTTCTTTCAGAAAAAATCTTCCCTTTTTCGTTCTCCATAACATTTAATATGGCGCTGTCTTCAACCTTGCGGCTTCCCGAAAATTCAATTTTCTCTATTTTTTGCCTGCTGAGATTTTTCAGCAATATTTTTTCAGCCAATTCTACAGAAATGGTACTAATGCTGTCCATACCGGTTCCATTTGCAAATATGCCGCCCGCAGTCTTCCTGTTTTTTACATCCAGGGTGGTAACGTCCACACTGATAAAGTTCCCAAGACGTGTAAGGCTGCCCATAATTACGAAATCAGCGTTTATTTTTTCTCCGACTTTCCAGGCTGATTCTCTGTCTGTTTGCTTTTTACTGATTAAGTTTGAGAAGGTTTCTTTTTTAATAATCTGAACACACCCTGTTTTCAGCAATTCAGTCGTCAAGCTATTGGTTATTCGGTTTTCAAGCGAGAGGATATCTGATTTACTGTGAATTTCGAAGGGAAGTATGGCAATTCTCTTAATGTCTTCCGCAAAGACATTATTGAAAAAAAGTAACAGTAACAACAATATTGATATAAAGAAAAATTTTCTGAATTTGAGAATAATATTCATATTAAAGATCATAAAACCTTCCGTCTTGCAGCCCAATACTACGAGACATACGATCAGCCAGGTGCCTGTTGTGTGTTGCCACTACCAGAATGATGCCTTTCGTTCTATTCAGCTCAAGCAAGATGTCCTGTATTTTTTCTCCTGTTTCAGTATCGAGATTCCCCGTCGGTTCATCGGCTAAAAGAATTTCAGGTTTCATTACCAGGGCCCTCGCCACGGCGACTCTCTGCTGTTCTCCGCCCGAAAGCTCACCGGGTTTGTGAGGCAATCTATCACCGAGTCCCACTTCAGTCAAGATAATCTCTGCTCTCTTTCGGGCTTCCTGCAACGGCATTCCATTTATCAGGGCCGGCATCATGGTGTTCTCCAGGCTGGTAAATTCAGGCAGGAGATGATGGGATTGAAAGACAAAACCTATCTTTTGATTTCTGAATTCCGCCTGTTTTCGCTCGTTCCAGCCGAATGCGTCAGCGCCGTTATAAAGAATATCACCGGAAGAAGGATGATCAAGAACGCCCAGTATGTTGAGGAATGTACTTTTCCCCGCACCGGAAACGCCAAGAATTGCCAGGGAATCTCCTTTGGCAATTTCAAGAT
>CAZKGS010000181.1:791-5011 GCA_964552105.1 uncultured Syntrophaceae bacterium | reverse complement strand
TAGGCGATGGCGAACAGGACATGATCTATAGCCTGTGGGAATCATACGTGAAAAGATAGTGTTGCCTGCACTCATCTGGAAGATATGATATGAAAGAAGAGCAGAATACGAAAATGGGAACTGTTCCACGGATATGGGCTGTGGGTGGAGGAAAGGGAGGGGTGGGTAAAAGTACTATCAGCACCCTTCTGGCCTATTGGTTGGCCCGGACAGGCAATCGTACCATTCTCATGGATGTCGATCTTGGTGGTGCAAACCTTCATACACTCATGGGAATAAAAAGCCCGCCTCGTACCCTGAATGATTTTGTCACCAAACGATATGATTCCCTGGAGGAAGTTTGTATTGACACGGAGGTAGAAAACCTTCGCCTTATCTGTGGCGCCAGTGATGTTCTTACCTTGGCAAACCCTCATGTTGCCCAGAAAACAAAGATTATCCACAACATATCCAAACTCGATGCTGAGTATGTTGTGCTTGATCTTGGAGCCGGGACATCTTTCAATGTGCTGGATTTTTTTCTTATGGCCCATAAAAAAATTGTTGTTCTATCACCGCAACCTATTTCAATCCAGAATGCGTATGCTTTCGTTCGAAATGCTGTTTTCCGAAGACTTAGTCGACTTTCCAGTCAGCAGCCGGCTCTTCAGGCTCTGATTAAAACGGCCATGGATGCGAATAATGAGCTTAAGGTAAGAACGATTAGAGATCTTCTTCAGGTTGTCGAGGATATAAAAGGCAAGGATGTTATGGTTGGTCTGCAAAAAAAGATTAATGAAATCCGGCCGGATATGATTACCAATATGGTCACTAATCCCAAGGACAAAAACGCGAGCCGGGTTATAGAGCTTGTGGCTGAAAAGTATTTAATGATACAACCTGCCAATCTGGGAGGTGTCGTGTATGACAGGCAGATAAATACAGTAGTTTCCGAGATGATTCCCCTGACCAGCCTGGTTCAATCGAGTGATGCCTTTGCCAATGTTTACGAAATCACAATGAAGCTGATGTAAGACCGGGGAATTATAAAGTGCCGAAATCTTTTCTTCCTGCATTATTCATGGTGATATTTCTTGTAACAGGTTGTTACTCCCCGCATGTCCCGTACCACAACAATTATACCGGTGTTGAGGAGAAACCCCTGGATCGAATGGGCTATACGATTCAGGTCGGTGCCTTTTCAAACGTTGAAAATGCGAGCAGTCTTTCCGATTATCTTAATGGACAGGGTTTGGATGCATATCATTTTGTATACAAAAAAGGACTCTACAAGGTGCGGTTTGGGAATTTTCTGTCTGAGGAGGATGCTTGCAAAGAGGCGGTAATTCTTAAAGCCATGGGAGTTATTGATGATTTTTACATTGTAAGTCCCGGTGAATATACCATAGCAAAGGAGCGTAAGTACGGTAAGAACTATCTAAGAAATGAACTTGCAGCGACGGCAAATATTTTTATAGGTGTTCCTTATCTTTGGGGGGGTTCCTCCGTTAAAAAAGGGTTTGATTGCAGTGGTCTTGCCATGACTGTCTATAAACTGAATGGCCTGAACCTTCCCCGGACGTCTGTTCACCAGTACAGAAGGGGTGCATATGTAAAACGAAACAATTTATCGAAAGGTGATCTGGTGTTCTTTGATACAGCAGGAAAGGGAAAAGTTTCCCATGTGGGAATATATATTGGCGACGGTAAATTTATCCATGCGCCAAGAAAGGGCAAGACGGTGCGTATAAGTTTGCTGTCGAATAAATATTATAAAAGACAATACCGGGGAGCCAGATCTTATTTGTAGGTTACTTTCTAACAAATAAAAATTTCCCATTGACAAATGCTGTGTAAAGTTTTAAAGTCCGATGGAAATAGGGTAGATGAGGAACAGGAAATAAAATTCATTATGTTTAGGAACAGCATAACCATTATCATTATACTTGGAATAATTATTGAGGGGGTAAATATGTGACCCGGTAATGGTATGGTTTCCTAAAACAAGAAAGTTAATAAATCCGTTATCAGGTCAACTGATAGCGGATTTTTTTTGGTCGAAGAAATGGTGATTATTATGAAAAAATGGGATGTTTTAATCTATGACACAACCTTAAGGGATGGAACCCAGGGGGAACAAATCAGTTTTTCTGCGGAAGAGAAACTGAGGATCGCTCAAAGACTGGACGATATGGGTTTTCAGTATATTGAAGGTGGTTGGCCCGGTTCTAACCCAAAAGATATGCGCTTCTTTGAAATGGCGCGGGATGTCAAGTTTGAAAACGCGCGCCTTGCAGCTTTCGGCAGTACCCGAAGACCCAATTTGTCCGTTGAGGAATGTCCCAACATCCAGGCATTGCTTGAGGCGGACACGCCTGTTGTGACCATTTTCGGGAAAACATGGGACTTTCATGTAACAGAGATCCTGGGAGTGTCATTAGAGGAAAATCTGTCAATCATCCATGAGTCTGTAAGTTATCTGAAGTCGAAAGGCAAGGAAGTGATCTACGACGCGGAACATTTTTTTGACGGATACAAAAATAATTCCGAATACGCTCTTAAAACATTACGGACCGCCTTTTCCGCCGGTGCCGATGTTATCGTTCTCTGTGATACTAATGGGGGTACCCTCCCGTGGGAGGTAGAGGAAAGTCTTAAAGCGGTTAGATCTTTTATCCCGCCCGATCAACTGGGGATCCACGCCCATAATGATTGCGGCCTGGCTGTGGCAAATTCCCTGTCTGCTGTTGTTTTGGGTGTGAAAATGGTTCAGGGGACGGTCAACGGTTATGGGGAACGCTGTGGGAATGCAGATCTGATTTCCATTATTGGAAATATAGATGTAAAAATGAAAAAGAGATGTCTTCCCGAGTCTTCTGTCCAGTATCTTACGAATCTTTCACGTTATGTGAGTGATGTGTCAAACGTTCCTCCCGTTAATACGAGGCCGTTTGTCGGTCGCAGTGCATTTGCCCATAAAGGCGGTATCCATGTGAATGCGGTTTTGAAAAACCCGATGGCTTACGAACACACAGAGCCTGAGCTCGTGGGAAATCAGCGCAGGGTAGTGGTATCAGATCTTTCCGGAAGGAGTAATATAGAGTACAAGGCAAAAGAGTTCGGTATTTATCTGGAGAAAGATAATAGCGTCAGTAAAAAGATTGTTCAGGAGATAAAAAAGATGGAGGATCAGGGGTACCAGTTTGACGCGGCTGATGGGTCCCTTGCACTGTTGATAAAAAAGGCAATCGGCGAATTTGAAGAACCTTTTACGTTAGAGTCCTTTCGTGTTATAGATGAAAAGACGAAAAATGATTCATCACATGCCCAGGCAACTATCAAGATTTCTGTTGGGAAGGAACATGAGATAACCGCTGCGGAAGGTAACGGTCCCATTAATGCTATTGATAATGCCTTGAGAAAGGCTTTGCGAAAATTTTATCCGCAAATCGATGAAATGCATCTGGTGGATTTCAAAGTAAGAATAATCGAAGGCAGCGAAGGTACTGCTGCGAAAGTAAGGGCTTTGTTAGAGTCAAGAGACAAAGACGAAGTCTGGACTACGATAGGCGTTTCCGCAAATGTTATTGAGGCAAGCTGGCAGGCTCTGGTAGATAGCTTCCAGTACAAATTGAGCAAGGATAATCTGAATAAAAACGGTTTGTCAGGGGATTAAAATATGTCAATGACCATAACGGAGAAGATACTGGCACGGCATGCCATGAAGGAAAAGGTGTCTCCCGGGGATCTGCTTGAGGTAAAGGTTGATCTTGCTTTTGCCCATGATGTAACGGCTCCCCTTGCCATAGAAACATTTGAAAGGATAGGAGCAGAAAAAGTCTTTGATGACGAAAAGGTTGTACTGGTGGCAGATCATTTCGTGCCCAATAAAGATATTGAGTCTGCCCGGCAAGCCAAGATTATGCGTGACTTTGCAAGGGAACAGGGAATTAAGTATTACTATGAGGTTGGTGAAGCAGGGATCGGACACGTAATCCTGCCGGAAAAAGGTTTTATCGTGCCGGGACAGCTTATTGTCGGTGCCGATAGCCATACCTGCACATATGGAGCTTTAGGAGCATTTTCTACGGGAGTAGGAAGCACCGACCTGGGGGCAGTTATGGCAACGGGTGAAATGTGGTTGAAAGTTCCACCAACCATCAGGTTTGAATATGAAGGCAATCTTTTACCATGGGTGCAGGGTAAGGATTTAATTCTTTATACGATAGGGAAGATAGGTG
>CAZKGS010000181.1:0-781 GCA_964552105.1 uncultured Syntrophaceae bacterium | reverse complement strand
CTTTACAGCGCGATGGAGTTTGCAGGG
Organism: uncultured Syntrophaceae bacterium; assembly: GCA_964552105.1. Classification (GTDB taxonomy): domain Bacteria; phylum Desulfobacterota; class Syntrophia; order Syntrophales; family UBA6807; genus CAZGAK01. Next base: position 754 of record CAZKGS010000181.1, on the reverse strand, counting down.
GCCGTGATCAGGGAATTGCCTGTATATCAGAGATTTACCATGACGAATATGGCCGTGGAGGCTGGGGCGAAAAATGGTATCATAGAACCGGACGAGGCAACTCTTTCATACGTGACCGGTAGATCATTTAGCGAGCCGGTTGTTTATAAAAGTGATCCTGATGCTCACTATGAAGAGGTGATCAAAATAAACGTGGATGAAATTAAACCGCAGGTTGCCTTTCCCCATTCACCAGCAAATGTTCGTCCTGTTTCAGATGCGGGAAATATCGAAATCGACCAGGTATTCATCGGTTCCTGTACAAACGGATGGTTGGAAGATTTGCGTAATGCGGCGGGTATCCTGAAAGGAAAATGCATTGCCCGCGGCTTAAGACTTATCGTTATACCCGCATCACCCCTGATTTATAAAAAAGCCATACAGGAAGGAATAATAGAAACTTTCCTTGATGCGGGAGCGGTAATCGGTCCACCCTGTTGCGGGCCCTGTCTGGGAGGACATATGGGTGTTCTTGCAGAGGGTGAGAAAGCTGTTTCCACGACGAACCGGAACTTTACAGGAAGGATGGGTCATCCCGGGAGCGAGGTATATCTTGTCAATCCCCTTGTGGCGGCTGCTTCAGCAATTCTCGGCAGAGTTGGGGGACCTGATGATCTGTAGTTTACAGGTTGGGTTGAGCCTGCGAAACCCGACGTAATGATTGTTGAGAAAGGTATTAATTGAATGAAAATTCAGGGCAGAGTCTGGAATTTTG
>CAZKGS010000180.1:0-5027 GCA_964552105.1 uncultured Syntrophaceae bacterium | reverse complement strand
GAATATCTTATGCGGCACATCTATTCCCACCTCATCGGTAAGCCTGATCGGTCCTACGGGCATGCCGAACTTTGTAATGGCCCCGTCCACCTTTTCTATTGCGTTTCCCTCTTCCACATATTGAAGGGCATTCAGAAGAAACGGGAAGAGCATCGCGTTTACTACAAAGCCCGGATTGTCTTTGCATACAATGGGTCTTTTCCTGATTGAAGCGGCGAAATTCAGGAGATTATCAACGGTATCCTGACTTGTTTTTTCACCCCTTATGACTTCCACAAGTTGCATCAACCACACGGGAGAGAAAAAATGGGTGCCGCCAAATCTCCCGGGATGAGACACATATGAAGACATGGCGGTAATCGGAATAGAAGAAGTATTGCTCGCAATGATACAATCGTCACTTACAACTTCACAGAGTTCCTTATAAACCTGCTCCTTTACTTTGATGTCTTCAAAAACCGCCTCAATGACAATATCCATATCCTTGAAGTCGTCCGTATATTCAGAAGTAACAGTAAGGAGATTCATCAGATCATTCACGGGAACCTTCAATCTCTTCTTTTCGGCCATGCCATCGAATATCTTTCTCAGGAATGCCTTCCCCGGTTCGAGGGCTTCCGGTATATCCTTGACGATGACGGGTACCTGCATGTTTCTCAGTATATCAATAACAATGCCGCGTCCCATTGTTCCAAAACCGAGAACGGCCGCCTTCTTCAGGGGTCTGGGCTCAAATCCCTTCGTCATCATGGCCTTCGGTTTATCCGTCATGGTCTTAATGAAAAAGGTATTTATACTACCTTTTGCTTCATTTGTAAGGATAACCTCGGCAAAATACTTCTTTTCTATCTCCAGGCCTTCTTCTAATGAAAGCTTTAATCCTTCCTGAATAGCTTTAATGGCGAACATGGGGCCCGGCAGCTCACGTCCTTTCGTAACCTTGAGAACACCCTGGCGGGCCATTTCGGCGACAGCATCAATCTGTGAAAAGTCATGTTCCGGTCTTTTTAATTGTGCCGTTTCCGAATTGATTTCCTGCATAAAGGATTTGGCTTCTTCGAGAAGATTCCCATCGGCGGGAACAATTCTATCAACATATCCGGCCTTGTAAGCCTCGGCTGCAGGCAGAAGTTTACCTTTGAGTATCAACTCAATGGCGGGATATCCGATCAGGCGCGGCAACCTTTGAGACCCCCCTCCACCGGGGAAGAGTCCCACTTTGCATTCCGGGAGGCCGATAATGGTCGTCTTTGACTCTTTCGCTATTCTTGCCGTGCAGGCGAGGACAAACTCCAGTCCCCCACCCACACAGTGGCCGTTTATGGCCGCCAGTGTGGGAAAATTCAAGGCATTCATCCTGTTTAATGCATCGTGAAAAACTTCGAGAACTGCTTTAATTTCTTCTTCTGTCTGCATTTTTCCCAACATTTTCAGGTCAGCGCCGGCAAAAAAATTGTCCCGTTTTCCTGAAATAAAGATCACACCCTTCAGGCTTTCATCTTTCTCAAGGTTTTCAAGGACTTCAAGAAATCCCGTCATTGTTTCTTCAGTCCATGTGTTCATGGCATCGCCGACCACATCGAACGTCACAATGCCTATGTCGTTTTCCACTACTAAATTGAAAATCTTATTACTGGCCATAATAGTACCTCCTCAACGCTATTTTGTTCTTTATCTACCACCTTGAATTTCTCAACCAATTATAATCCCATCATCCTTCCAACGATAACCTTCATGACTTCCGTTGTCCCTGCGAAAATCGGTATAACCCGAACATCCCTTGCAAACCTGCATATGGAATATTCTTCCATATATCCGTAACCGCCGTGAAGCTGGACACAGTGGTAGGCCACGCGATTGGCCATCTCCGGAATCCAGGCCTTGGCCATGGAGACTCGCTGGACAATATCTTTGCCGGCAATGTAATCACCGATAAGAGAATCGATGAACGTTCTTCCCAGTTCAATCTCGGTGGCCATTTCCACAATCTTGAATGTATTGTGCTGGAATGAACTGACGGGTTTTCCAAATACAATTCTCTCTCTGCAGTATTTAACTGTCATATCGAGCATGGCCTCCGCCATGGACTGAGCCATAATGGATGCAATAAGCCTCTCTCCCTGGAGCTTCTGCATTAGATAATAAAAGCCTTTGCCTTCTTCACCTAAAAGATTGGAAACAGGAACGGCGCAATCCTCAAAAATAAGCTCTGCCGTATCCTGGCTGTGAAAACCCATCTTCTTTAGATTCTGCCCCCTTGTAAACCCGGGTGTACCGTCTTCAACACATACAAGACTGATTCCCCTGGTGCCAGCTGTCGTATCAGTTTTAACGACAACAATCACCAGATCACAGTGTATTCCGATAGAGATAAATGTCTTCTGCCCGTTAATTACATATTGGTTCCCTTCTCTTATTGCTGTCGTGCGGACAGCAGCTAAATCCGAACCGGTACCGGGTTCCGTCATTGCAACAGCCGTAATAATATCTCCGGAAGCGCAACCGGGAAGCCATCTCATCTTCTGCTCTTCATTTGCGAAACTGTGGATGTAGGGAACAATTATATCACTGTGTAATCCGGCTAAAAGACCGTGAGCGCCGACATAGGTGAGCTCTTCGTTGATGATTACGGAGTATTCAAAACCCACACCTGATCCACCATATTTCTCTTCCATCCACGGGCAGAGGAAACCGTTTTCACCCATTTTCTTCCACATTTCCTTCGGGATAATTTCATCTTCCTCCCACTGTTCTATAAACGGCGTTACCTCTTTATGGATAAATTTCTTAAAGGCATCGCGAAAAATATCATGTTCTTCCTTGAATAACCCTCTTCTCATTTTTTAAGCTCCTAAAGCAGCAAAGCCACAGTTGTTGAGACTAAAGACTCTAACTGTATGGGAATTTCAGATTCACCAGTTCATAGGATATATGCCTATTTGGCTGCCATCCTTATGGAACCATCGAGCCTGATCACTTCACCATTCAGCATGGGGTTCTCGATAATATGCCGGGCTAACTGAGCATATTCTGAAGGTCTCCCGAGACGTTGCGGGAAAGGAACCATTTTCCCCAGGGCATCACGGACACTCTCAGGCAACTGAGCGAGCATAGGCGTATCGAATATGCCTGGATTGATTGTACAACACCTGATCCCGTACTCGGCACACTCCCGGGCTATTGGAAGCGTCATGCCAACAACACCGGCCTTGGATGCACTATACGCAGGCTGCCCGACCTGGCCATCGGTGGCAGCAGCAGAGCCGGTATTAACAATGACACCTCTTTCACCCTCATCATTCGGAATATTGTTTACCATTTGCTCAACAGCATATCTGATAACCCTCATCGTACCGATCAGATTTAACTGCACTACTTTCTCAAACATAGCCATAGACATGGGACCTTTTCTGCCTATAATCTTCCCTGCAACACCAATCCCGGCACAATTAACAACAACATTAATACTACCAAAGGTATCAACCGCCTTATTTACTCCCGCCTGAACACTCTCATCACTGGTTACATCGGTCTTAACAAATACTACATTCTCGCCAAGCTCCTTTACCAATGCGTCACCTTTGTCCGCTTGAACATCAAAGATAGCAGCGCGTCCCCCACCACCTACTATACTTCGTACACATGCTTCTCCCAGTCCCGATGCACCACCAGTTACAATTGCCATACAGTCTGCTAAATTCATAAGCATCCGCCTTTACACTTTCAGTTAATTGTTCCATTTTCGTTTTCTTATTCACGATACACGACACATGATCCACGATAACCGATACACGATCTACGCCTTTTATCGTCCCTTAAAGTCGGGTTTTCTCTTCTCCATGAAGGCGGCAACAGCTTCCATCATGTCTTCCGAAGCGAAGAGTACCATGTTTTTGTGCTTGGCCATCGACATGCCTTCCTGAACATTGACACATCTGCTGTAATTGAGGACTTCTTTTGTTGATCGAACTGCGAGGGGAGCATTTTCAGCTATCCGGGATGCAAGTTTTTTTGCCCCCTCCATAAGTGCTTCTTCATCTGCATAAACCGCATTTACAAGTCCCATGCGTTCGATCTTCCTGGCAGAGAAAAACCCTGCCGTATAGGCCATCTCTCTCGTAAAGCCCTGACCAATTATGTGAGGAAGTCTCTGGAGTACCCCCATATCCGCCACAAGACCCAACGCAGTTTCTCTCAGAGAGAATGTTGCATCTTCTGTACAGAGACGAATATCGCAGGCTGAAATAATATCGAGTCCTCCGCCGATACACATACCGTGGACAGCCACGATAACAGGCTTTTTACATTCCTCAAGCACATCGCAGCAGTCAAACAAATAGTGTAATTTTTCGGGGAATTCAAGGTTGCTTTTCGCCTTACCGTCCAGCCCCATGGAGGAAATGTCTTTCAAATCAAGACCGGCACAGAAGACCTTTGCGTTACTTTTAAGAATAATCACCCTTGCTTCGTCCATCGCATTTAATTCCCTGACGGCCTCTGTAATTTCAGCCGTAAATGCCAGGCTGAGCGCATTAAGGCTTTCCGTTCTGGCAAGGGCCAATGTGGCGATATTGTTTTCTACTTCAAGTTCAATAAATTTATAATCCATTTCTTCCTCCTCCCAGTATAATATCCAGCATGGTTTGCTTAAATTTCAGATACCCCTTTCGGCACATTATTACAAGACAAGTTTTATCCGCTGTTGAACTACAAAAACCGATGCAAATACAATAGAATAACGTAGATCCAAAAAGTTGAAGACTCTCGCAAAGGCGCAAAGTCGCTAAGGTTTTCTTTTTTGTCCTTTACGGTCTTTGCGACTTCGCGTGAGAATTTTGGAAGCAGACTATATCAACATGGTTTCAATCTATTGTCGGCAAAAATGACGGATTCTGTTTCGTGACAGCCCACAGTAGACACGGCGGAATCAATATGGTAAAAAGAGCAAAAAAAGGAGACTTTTATGGCAGATATCCCTCATGTCGATTATTCAGTTCTTGACCGGCCCGAGGTTCTCAGCTATCTCT
>CAZKGS010000179.1:0-5037 GCA_964552105.1 uncultured Syntrophaceae bacterium | reverse complement strand
TATTCTTGAACTTTATAGTAGCCCGCTAAAAAACTCTAGGCATCGTAATATCCCACTAAAAAAAATCATTGTCAAGTATTTTGTGCAGGTATATGGCAATTTTTTAGCAACACGAATTTTTTGTATGCCTATGATTTTTTTCAAAATTGTTTGGGTTTGCCCGTACAAAATACTTGACAGTGATTTTTTGGGGTGATATATAGTTCAGGCTGTTTTCTAAATATAAGGATGGGAGGTACTGTGAATTATGGGCGATTAGTTGGCATGGGTTGTAGCACGAGCTGTTTACCGCCAGAAGGCGGTATAATTGAGATGAAGCGGTCAATAAAATGACAGTTCTAACAGCAGAAGGAGGGTAAAAATGCAAACAAAAAGAGCTTCTCTAATAAAGAATGTAACTTCTCTGAGCGATGAGGAAATTAAGAAATGGGGCGAACGACCGTTTGAGTACTGGGGGTTAACACCTCGGGAAGCAAGAAAAGTAGCCGTAGGGAAGAAAAAGGGGTTGCGTGACAAGAGAACAACAATGAAGGAGGCGGTTGCAAAGTATGTCGGAGATGGGATGAACATTGGTGTGGCCGGGTTTGTGAACACCCGTGTACCTATGGCCGTTGTACACGAAATAATACGACAGGGTGCAAAAGATCTGACACTGTCATATCAATCCGCTTCGATGACTAATGAATTGCTCGCCGGCGCGATGATTATAGATCCCAATCATCTCTCTATCAAACGTGTTACACAGGCTTGGTGGGGCTATGAAGTAATAGGGATAGCGCCCCTTTTCCGCCACCTGCTTTGTAATGAAATGATGGAGATTGATGATTATACAAACTACGGAGCGTCTGCGAGATTCAAGGCAGCGGCAATGGGCCTCCCATTCATCCCGATACGCGATCATGGCGGTAGTGATATGGAACTGGTAAACCAGGGAAAGATGATAGAGTGTCCCTTTACCGGAAGAAATGTATATGTGCTCCCGGCCTGTTATCCTGATGTTGGTATCGTCCATGTGCAGATGGCTGATATGTATGGTAACTGCCGGATATTTGGGGCTCACAATACCTGTCCTGAAATAGCTATGGCATCAGGTCATACCATAGTGGTAGCGGAAGAGATTGTTACAACCGAATCCATACGACAGTATCCAAATCTTACCGAAATTCCCTATGTATGTGTGGATGCCGTGGTTGAACAGCCTTTTGGAGGTTATCCTGGAGCGGTTTATGGATATTACTGGTTTGATATGCCTGAGTTCCTTAGTTTCAGAGGTTTATGCGATGAATTTAGGAAGACAGGAAACAAGGATAAACTCAAGGAATGGTACGACAAATATATTTTCGGTTGTGAAACCTTCGACGATTATCTGGCCACACGTCCTTACAGTAAACTCAAGCAACTAAGACAGATGGATGGCATGCAGCCGATAATTAAATAATAACGGCTGTTCAATGAATGATACGTTGATCCACAACAGGTAATATAAGGAGGATAAAGAAAATGAGAGAAGATATAGGCCCATTCGAAATCATTGCTTTTACCGGCTCAAGGATACTGGAAGACGAAACGATAGTCTTTGTAGGAACAGGTCTGCCAATAATCGCTTCAATGCATGCCCAGCTTACGCATGCCCCGAATCTTAATCTGATATTTGAAGCCGGATCGCTGGGCGCAGTTCTCGAACAGGGGCTACCGCTTTCCGTTGGTGATACCAAGGCTTTTCGTAAAGCCGTATATGCAAAGGGACTTTGTGGCGTCTTTGAATTAACGCAGAGGGGATATGCGGACTATGGCTTCATCGGTGGTGCCCAGATAGATATGTTTGGAAATATAGGTTCAACATACGAGGGTGGAACCTATTCGCGGCCCGGTGTTAGATTTCCGGGGAGTGGTGGCGCCGGTGCAATGGCGGCAAACTGCGAGCAAGTTATTGCAATAATGGCCCTGGAAAAAAGGAGATTCGTCAAGAAAGTGGATTTCATAACAAGCATAGGTTACGGCGATGGTTCACCTGAGTACAGGGATCAATCCGGGACTCTGGGCTCGGGACCCTACAGGGTCATCACCAATCAGGCCCTGTTCGGGTATGATAAAGAGACTAGGAGAATGATGCTGCTTGAAGTGCTTCCAGGGAAGACCGCAGCAGATATCCAGGAACTGGTGAGCTTTGAATTATTGATTTCACCGGATCTCAAAGATATGGCAATGCCTACCGATGAGGATTTGAGACTTTTGAGGGATGAAATTGACCCGGAGGGATATTTCCTGAAGAGAAAGGTCGCAAAATAATTCAGGCAATCCTGTTTGAGGGAAAGATAATTCCTCCAGGAAGCGCTATTTAGGTAAAATATCAGGGTTGAAAGGAAAACCTTTTCTTTCAACCCTTTTTAATTGAAGTTACAGAACAGTTTTTGACAATTTTAGTTCACGTTATACTTCAAGTCTAACTATCCGATAATTCTAAATCACGGTACGTTGCAAATGTAATATTCCTCGCAACTCTTTACGCTGAATATTTAAATGTTGAAGGAAACGCGTTATTTTTTGCATTTTCAGAACTCATAAAAAAGTATAAGCAGGGTTTCTGCTTTAGTATATTTCGTATTTTTAATTTGATCCATGGCAATATCAATTTTCATTAGATTTCATTATGTGGAACTGAGATATGAACTATGAAGACATGACGGGTGAGCAATTCTTAGATAAAATAGAGGAAATGTTTCCACTGTTTGACGAGTTAGAAAAGAGAGAGTACGGACGAACGGGGTCAAAATGACCTCAAGACGGTCATGCTATCGATTCTCGGTTCGATTCTCCATGCCTTCATCGGCTTGAGAGATCGTCGGGTCATCTTTACCAACCATGCGGTGGAGTTGGTTTTTAGCTGGAAGATTGAGGAATTAATTGGCAAAACCATACGTGTGTTGTACCGAAGCGACGAAGAGTATGAGGAAATAGCCAGTTATGCATATCCTGCGCTTGAGAAACAGAGAACGTACAGCAGAGAAATTCATTGCCGGCATAAGGACGGCAGGGACATTTTTTGTCTGGTGAGTTCCTCACGAGTAGGTGAGATACTGAAGGATAGAATGGTTGTAGTAACGTACTCGGATATTACCGAACAGAAGCGGGCAGAGGAATCGTTGCGACTGGTCAATATCTATAACCGGAGCCTTCTTGAAACGTGCTTGGATCTTATGGTTGTCATTGATCCGGCCGGAAAAATAAGCGACGTGAACGCTGCAACCGAGAAGGGCACCGGCTATTTACGGGAAGAATCGATAGGGACAGATGTTTCAAATTATTTTACCGATGCTGAAAGGGTCAAAGCAGAGTACCGGAGAGTATTCAGGGAAGGGGCAGTATATAACTATCCCCTGGAGATACGTCACCGGGAAGGTCGTGTAACTCCGGTTCTGTATAGTACATCTGTATATAGGGACGAGTCCTACAATGTTGTCGGTATCTTTGCAACGGCGCGTGATATTACGGAGCGCAAGCGTATGGAGGAACATCTAAGAAATGCCCGTGCAAGATTATTAACAGTTCTGGATGGTCTGAATGCTTCCGTGTATATCATTGATATGAGCACGTATGAAGTACTTTACATCAATGAACATATGAAGAATTTATTTGGTGATATTACGGGGAAGATATGCTGGCAAAGCATATTGAATCAGTCGGGGCCCTGTGAATTTTGTGTCGATGAGAGATTATTGACACTGGAAGCAGAGTCTTCCGGAGTTCATGTCTGGGAACAGTATCATGCGGCGTTAGGAATATGGTTTCTGATTCAGGATCAGGTAATTCGGTGGATGGATGGGCGTCTATGCGTTCGACGAATGCACCAAGGAGATGTACTTGACCGAGTACTTCCCCAGCCAATCGGTGGAGAAGATCAAGGATGCCTGCGCATGGGATCTCAAGGTGTCGCCTAGTGTTGTTGAGACCGATGCACCGACCGCGGAAGAGATCAGATGCCTCAGAGAAGATATTGACCCGACCGGTTTTTACCTCGGGTAGTTAGATAGAAAACAGAACCACACGATAATAGAGGGGGCGGTGTTTTTCCGAACACCGCTCTCTTTGTGGGAAAAACTCACCTGATAAGCATCTGATCGAAGTGCTTTAAAGGAGGCCGGGTCTGCCCCATCCCGAGATCCGGGTTACTTTTAGCGTGGTTCCTGATGCGATCGAACACTGCCGGTGAAGATAATAAAATATCACATGGTGTTTCCGTCTGGCTGATTTTGAGAAGATATTTACCTTGATCTACAATTATTAACAGGTGATATGATAGAACAAAAGATCGAAACGGTGGGCTGTGAAAATGGCAGCCGGAATAAACTGGAAGAGAGGTACCTGAAATACCGGAATTATTATGCTGTCATTGATATTTCCGGCTATGGCGGGTACGGAAAAGCTGTGTATGCCGATCTTTTCCCTGAGTTTGATCAGTGATTTGAAAGAAAATTTCTGGATGATATTCCCCCCAATATCACTTTGCTGGAAGACAGATCATATCTTATTGATCATCCGGATTTCAGGGAGGAAAGAGGGGGAGTGATCAGTTATCACATAAAAGTATTATCCCTCAGCATGATCGGGCTTATTATGAATCAGAATAGAGATGTAATTACGGGGCGACTACTATAGGACATAATCTTTGATATTTCCAGGCATACAAAATCCTACGACTTTTCCGACCGCTTATGTTTTTCGATTACGGTCAGAATGTTTATAGATATGTTAAAGGAAAACTTTTCTCATTGCGGAAGCTAGGTGACCGATCTGTCTTTTCGTGATTTTGCCAATGGGGATACATTAAACCCAAAACCACAGCAAATTATCAACATCCTATAATATACGTGGACGTTGTTACTTACGTTGCATAATTTTTTATCCCTATTTCGTCTCTATCCTATCTATCGCTTTGTGTAATGCTTGATGTCGCTACGCCAAGGCTACGCGCTATTTTGGCTGCCGTGAGACCAAGTTCGTCAGCCGAGGTCGAAGCCATCACAGCTCATTTTATTC